>CABUQL010000137.1 GCA_902493665.1 uncultured Eubacteriales bacterium | reverse complement strand
CGCACTGCAAAAAATATACGGGAAATTATTCGGCATATCTTATTGAAAAAGAAAAGAATTTTGAACTTGAAAAGAAAAATTATGAGCAGCAGCAAAAGGAAATAAAGCGTCTTGAAGACTATGTTGCAAAAAATCTTGTCCGCGCCTCCACAACAAAAATGGCGCAAAGCAGGCAAAAAATGCTTGAGAGAATGGACATTATTGAAAATCCGACATCTGAGAAAGATTTTAAGGGATTTAAATTTGAAATTTCTTATCCCTCCTACAAAGACGTTTTGACGGTTGAAGATTTAAGTCTTTATATAAATGGCAGTACGCTTCTTTGCAGGAACATTAATTTTGACATAAAAAGAGGCGAAAAAGCCGCAATAATCGGCGACAACGGAATAGGAAAATCCACGCTTCTAAAAACAATCTTGGGCTTAAGAGGCGGCTTTAAAGGAAGTTTTGACATCGGAAGAAATGTTGACATAAGCTACTATGACCAGGATTTAAAAGCAATCGGCGACGGAAAAACCGTTTTTGACGAGGTTTACGACAAAAATCCTTTAATGAGCGAAACCAACATAAGAACGCTTCTCGGAAGCATCGGTTTTTCATCGGACGATATTTACAAAAACACGGAAAGCATAAGCGGAGGCGAAAGAGCAAAGCTTGCATTTTTGCTTATAGCACTCGAAAAAAAGAACACGCTCATTTTGGACGAGCCGACAAACCATCTTGATTTATCGGCAAAAGAAACGCTCGACAAATCGCTTAAAGACTATGAAGGAACTGTTATTTTTGTCAGCCATGACAGATATTTTTTAAACAAAGTCGCAACAAAAATTATTGAGCTTACAAAAGACGGAGTAAATGTTTTTGAAGGAAACTACAACTATTATCTTGAAAAAAGAAACGTGTTAAATCAGCAGACACAAAAACAAGCCGAAAACAAAAAGAAAACAAATTCGTATCAGGAAGAACGGAAAATTTTAGGCACAAAAAGAAGTCTTGAAAAGAGAATAAAAAATGCCGAAGAGGAAATCTCAAAATACGAAGAAGAAAATGCACTTTTAAATTCGCAGCTCGAAAAATACGCCACGGATTACGAAAAATGCAGCGAGATTTACAAAAAAATCGAAGAAAACAACAATAACATTTCTCTTCTTTTTGAAAGTCTTGAAAACTGCGAGGCCGAGCTTGAAAGCATAGAATCGCTTTGATTTTTTTGGATTTACAAGCGTTTTGCCGAAATATCACGAGGAGTTTCCCTTTGTAAACTATGTTGGATTTTGATGTTGCTTTTATAATTTTTAAAAGTAAAAAGGAGGATTTATATGGACAGAATTATTCTTCACTGCGATTTAAACTCTTTTTTTGCGTCTGTTGAATGTCTTTATAATCCCGACCTTAAAAATGTGCCAATGGCAGTTGCGGGAAACAAAAAAAGCCGTCACGGAATTATACTTGCAAAAAATGAGCTTGCAAAAAAATATAACGTTAAAACCGCCGAGGCTATCTGGCAGGCAAAGCAAAAATGCCCCGAACTTACGCTTGTTGCACCGCACTACGAAAAATACTGGCATTTTTCGCAAATTATAAATGACATATACCAAAACTACACAGACCTTGTAGAACCTTTCGGAATTGACGAAAGCTGGCTTGATGTTACGGGAAGCACAAAGCTTTTCGGAGACGGACTTTGCATTGCGCAAAAAATCAGCAATGAGGTCAAGCAAAAAACGGGACTTACGCTTTCAATCGGAGTGTCGTTTAACAAAATATTTGCAAAACTCGGCAGCGACTACAAAAAGCCCGACGCAATAACGGTTATTCCAAAAGACGGATTTGAAAAAATCGTATATCCCCTGCCCATTTCAGACCTTCTTTTTGTCGGAAATTCTTCATACAAAAAGCTTAATATGCTCGGAATAAGGACAATCGGCGATCTTGCGCGCTCAAACAAAGAAGTTTTGTCAAAAATTTTGGGAAAACAAGGCGAAATGATTTGGAATTATGCAAACGGACTTGACGATTCGCCCGTTTTGCCGTTCAATGAAAAACGGCAGGAAAAATCAATCGGAAACTCAATCACTTTTACAAGGGATTTATGCACAGAGGAAGATATTAAAAGCGGTCTTACCATAATCTGCGACGAAGTCGGCGAAAGACTGAGGTTTAAAAAGCTGAAATGCACAGGCGTTCAGCTCGGAATTAAGGACGAAAACTTAAAAACCGTAACAAGGCGCGAAAAAATATCAACTCCGACCAATCTTTCAAGAGATTTATACAGGCACGCCGTAAGGATTTTTGAAAAAACAAGACCGTATCACCTTCCCGTAAGACTTCTTTCGGTGACGGGAACGGGACTTGTCGACGAAAACTCATTTGTTCAGGAAAATATGTTTGACGCTTTATCGGAAAACAACGAAAAATTTAAAAGCATGGAAAAATCAATTGATACTATAAGAAGCAGATTCGGACGTTCTGCGATAAAATACGGCTCATCCGTCGGAAACAATATCATAAATCAAAACACTTCAAACGAGGAATACGATGAAAATTAAAATAATATGCGTAGGAAAATTAAAAGAAAAATATCTTTCGGACGCTTGCAGCGAATATATAAAAAGGCTTTCACGTTTTGCAAAGCTTGAAATAATTGAGGTCGGCGATGAAAAAATTCCCGACAATCCATCACAATCGCAGGAAATTGCAGTAAAAAAAGCGGAAGGCGAAAAAATCAAAAAACACATCGGCGCAAAGGAATACATTATAAGTTTGTGTGTTGAAGGAAAAGAGATTTCCTCCGAAGAACTTTCGGAAAAAATAAGCAAAATCACGCTCTCCGGAAACAACACAATCACTTTTATAATCGGCGGTTCTCTGGGCATTGACGATGAAGTGAAAAATATGAGCAGTTTTAAACTCAGCTTTTCAAAAATGACTTTTCCGCATCAGCTTATGCGTGTTATTCTATTGGAACAGGTTTACCGTGCATTTAAAATCAATGCAAATGAAAGTTACCATAAATAAAAATCTCAAGTTAAATTTAAACTTTTTTCGGACTTAAGAAAATCATAACATAAAGCATATCCATCATAAAACCCGTTTTACGGTGTGTTCATGATAAATATGCTTTATGTGCTCAGTGCATTTTCTTAAGTTTTATTTATACATTAAATCGTACTTTTCCATAAGCTTGTGGAGTTTATCGATATCCAAAGAGCGGATATCTTTATTTTCTTTGCACAAAACGGAAATTGCAAGTCCTGCCGCCTCACCGATGTTACATACAATGGGAAGAACTCTGTATGCCGACTGTGCCTCATGCGTTGAAGAAATGCATCTTCCGGCAACAAGCATATTATCTGCCTTATCGGGCAAAAGCGAACGGTAAGGAATTGTGTAATAATCAAATTTACGTATGAAAACTCTTTTTGTTCCGCTTCCGTCAGGACTGTGAACATCTATTCCGTAAACTCCCACTGCCACGGAATCATCAAATTTTGTGCAGTTTATAAGGTCGTCGGCAGTAAGCGTGTAATCGCCTTTTATCATTCTGCTCTCTCTGACTCCGATTTCTGGCGCTGATATCAAAAGGTCGGCATCTTCGCATCCGGGACAATTCGTTTTAAGAAAATTATAAAGCTCAAAAACCTGCTCTCTTGCTGTCATTTCAGCTTTGCTCATTTCTTTTGCGTCAAGAGTTGATTTTGCAATTACCCTTGTTGAATTAAAATGCAAAATGCCTTTTGCTATGTTTTTAAACACCAGTATATCTTCCCTCGGGTTTTTAATTTTTCCTTCTTTTTGATACTGCTTGTAAAGCTCCTGCATTCTCGGTCTGTTTTCATAAAACTTTTCGATATCGACATTTGACATCTCAAAGCATAGTGTCATAGGCTGGCACATATTGTCGCCTTCTCTGCCGATATTATACGAGAATCCCGCTTTAAATGCAAGATTTGCATCACCGCTTGCATCTATAAAATACTTTGCGCAAAAAATTATTTCTCCGTTTCTTGTATCAACCGTTACGCTTTCGATTTTGCCATTCTTTGTGTTAGCCTTTGTAAGATATGTATGGAAAAGGACGTCAACTCCTTCTTTTTTTGTCAAACGGTCAAGAATAAGCTTCATATATTCCTGGTTGAATACATTTGCATTGAAAAGTCCGCCCATACTTTCAAGTTCATTTAATATTTGAAGGAAAATGCCTCTGTTAATCACGAGTTTTCCGCCGTCTTTTGTGTCTATTCTGTATTGCATAAATGGATTTACATAGCAGTTTGATATTGCTCCGCCCAAAAATCCGCTTTTTTCTATAAGCAAAACATCAAGTCCTTCGCGTGATGCCGAAACCGCTGCGGCAACGCCTGTAAGTCCTCCGCCCAAAACAATTAAATCATAATCTTTTTTCATAATAATCTCCGTTCCGCCTATGGCACCGGAAACCAAAACCCAATATGGTTTATAAAGGCAAATTTGTCAAAATGCTTCGTCAAAATGCTCGTAAATCCACAAAGGGTTTATTCCGCTTTTTCCTTGCCTGGTAAAAAATTTGCTCTTTTTAAACTCTTCGACCTCTAATTTAGA
>CABUQL010000136.1 GCA_902493665.1 uncultured Eubacteriales bacterium | reverse complement strand
ATTTTAAGTGTGATAAGCGCCCGTAGCTCAGCTGGATAGAGTGTTTGGCTACGAACCAAAAGGTCGTGGGTTCGACTCCCTCCGGGCGTACCAAAAAAGGAACGAGAAAAACTCGTTCCTTTTTTTATTTACGAAAAATCAGTCGCCTTCGTCTTTTTTATTTTCGAAAAAAGAAAAGGCATGCCGGCACACCTTTTCCCATGCAAACACATTCTCTCTATTTTCTCAGCAACCAAAGCTGCATTTGAGTTTCGCCGCGGTTTGCAAACGCATAATACGGTATAAGTTTAAGTTTAAATTTTTCATAATCATCTTCTCCCGCCTTTGAATAAAGCGAGCCGCTTTCTTTTTCTTTATATGCATCTGCAAAAAACGACGGAAGAAGAAAATCTCTCTCTCCCATTTTAAACTCCGTTGATATTTCAATAGCCACACACGGCAAATCTTTACCGTTATCAATTTCCTCTGCGCAATACAAAACAGGTCCTCTCATAACTGCAACACGTCCGGCATTTTCGTGAACTTTTCTGTTTGATTTCACGCATACAACCGGCATATCAAAACAAATGTCAAGCTCAATACTGTATGCGTAACCGTTTTTGGTTTCGTATTCGGTGTTGATTTTAAAATTATCGCACCACGACGGTATTCTCAGTGCAATTTTCTTTTGCGGCGCACTGCATTTTATATGCACATTTCCGTCTGCGGGATAATCTGTTGTCTGCAAAATATTTATATCTTTAAGTTTTGTTACAGAATTTATATATTGATGAACATAAAGCGTTTCATCGTCAAAGCCATACATAATACCTGCAATTGACGGTATAAATCTTACAATGTTAGGAGGACAGCAGGAACATTCAAAAACCTCCATACGCTTAGTTTTCGGAAAACGTTCCTTAGTGTTTGTCGACGTATTCACATTGTTAAATTCGGGGTCAATCTGAAGCGGATTTTCATAGAAAAACGATTTTCCGTCCATCGATATTCCCGACAAAAAGCCGTTATATATCACTCTTTCGGCGATGTCGGCGTATTTGGAATCTATATCAAGATTTTGCATACGCTCGCAGTAAAGCACCATTGCTATTGCCGCACACGTTTCCGCATAAGCAGTCCTGTTCGGAAGATGATACGGCACGGTAAATGCCTCGCCTATATGCGTAGATCCCACACCGCCGCTTATATACATCTTTTTGGTAACAATGTCATCAAAAATATTTTTGCAGGCACAAAGAAGCTCTTTGTCCTCATACGTTTTTGCGATATCCGCCATGGCACAATAAAGATACAGCGCCCTCACGCAGTGCCCGTCTGCCGATGATCTCTTTCGGAGCGGAATATCGTCCTGATTATACTTATCGTTTGCAAAACCCACAAAGTCCTTGCGGTCATTTTCTTCCGTTCCATGCTTATCGATAAAATATTTTGAAAGCTCAAGATACTTTTTGCTGCCCGTCGCCTCATAAAGCTTTACGAGCGCAAGCTCAATTTCGGGGTGTCCGGGAGTTGTAAAAGATGTATTCTTCTCTTCTTTAAATTCCTTTTCGATATAATCTGCAAAACGGCACATTGCTTTTAAAAATTTATCCTTGCCCGTTGCCTTGTAATATGCAATTGCCGCCTCAAAAAGATGCCCCGCACAATACAATTCGTGATTGTTGCGGATTTTAAAGCGCTTATCTTTTTCAGCAACAAGAAAATAACTGTTGAAATATCCGTTTTCATCACTGTTCTTTACGATCTTATTAACTGCATCATCTATTATCGCTTCAAGCTTTTCATCTCTTTGCTCCGACAAAATATATGACGCTCCTTCTATCCATTTTGCAACATCGGAATCCCAGTAAATATGCGGCGTGTACTCCTTACTTTGATTGCACGAAATGGCGTCAAAACGATGCGTGTCAACAAATCGGTTGTAAACCGCATGCAATGTGGAGTTTTTGACCATATCCTGTTTTTCTTTCCAAAATCCGCTTGTGATTTTGGTATAATTATAATCAATACTTTTCATATCGGAAAGCATCCTTTCAACAATTCTTTATATTTTAATTATAATTGGATTTTCATAAAATTCATATACAAAAAATCAGTTATATAGTGAAAAAATCCGACTTATTTTTTAAATTTAACAAATTCACTTTATCAGCCTGTTGACATTGTATTTGGCATATATTATAATTTAGTAAAATCAAGGAAACGGTGAAAATACGATATGATTAAATGTGATAAAAACTATTTTTCATATGAAATGATAGGCGAATTCATTTCAACCGATAACTGGATTCATCCTGTAAGATCAATTAATTCATATGAAATTATTTTTGTTCTTGCAGGTACTGTTTATTTATATGAAAACGATGAAAAATATGAGCTTAACGAAAATGACTGCATTATTTTAGAGCCGGAAAAAGTGCACGGCGGATATAAAATGAGCAGCGGTTTAACATCTTTTTATTGGTTTCATTTCAAGACGGATTTTGATATGCCGTTTAAAACTTTAAGAGGAAGCGACTTTTATGACATAAAATATCTTTTAAAAAAGCTGCTTCATATGGCAAAAACACCTTCATATGATTTATGTGCTTTGGATGCCGCATCGCTTTTACTCTTTAAAGAGCTTACGCATGCTCCTTTGGCAGAAACAAAAAACAGTCTTGCTTTTAAGGCAGCGGAATACATAAGAATTAATATCAGAAACAACGTTACCGTCGCATCTGCCGCATCGCATTTCGGCTACAACTCAGACTACATAAGCAAACTTTTTAAAAAGACGTTCGGCGTAAACGCAAAGCAATATATAGTGTCTGAAAAAATTAAATTTGCAAAAGATATGCTTCTTACAACAAATCTTTCAGTAAAAGAAATATCATCGCAAATGAGTTTTAACGAGGAAAATGATTTTATAAAGTTTTTTAAATATCACGAAAAAATCAGCCCTGCACGTTTTCGCAACAGATATTTCAATGTGCATATGAATAACAAATAAAAAAGCAAGAACGAGTGTTTAATACGTTCTTGCCTTTTTTGAAATCATCTTTAAATTATTCTTCTGTAACTTCTTTTGCCATATCCGAAAGTTCCGTGTCAGAAAGTTTGCCGTCAATTTGCAAATTGCTTTTAACGCCGGATTGTAAATACAGTGTTGTTATCTTATAGCGACGCCTCAAACTGCGCCCATATCCGCATAACACTTCCTCTGCCCAAATCCGTTCTGATTTCATCCGGATTTATGCTTTTGCCTTTTGATAACGGAACAAAGACGTCCTCAAGCTTTGTTCCGTCAAGCATTTTTTTACCGCTTATTATCTGTGCAGCTTTATCTGTCGAAACTGCATCATCAGGAAATCTGACACTCAAATTTTCAATCGGAATCATATCCTCAGGATTGAATCTTTCCATAGCTTCACCGAGGTTAAAGTGCTTTTTAAAGAACTCCTCCAAAAGCTTAAAATCAGGTTCATCCCATGAATGACGCGTCGGCGTTGTTTCACGTCTGAAGTTTTCTTTTTTGCCCATCATTTCATATACTATACTCAGCTTTCTTGCAGTACGGAGAAAATAGTCTAACGGTATGAGATGATCATAGCTGCCCTGATGAATCATAAGAGGTTTTGGCGCAAAAAGGCTATATACCTCCCACATTTCCAATCTGCCGGCAAAATGTCTTAAAATATTGCATGCGCAATGCATACGCTCCTTTTGCAAGATATAGGGAAACTCAGACGGATAACCGCTTGATGCCACAGCTGCTATTGACGGCTCTAATGCCGCAAGAAACTCCGTCAATGTTCCGCCTCCGGAATTTCCGCAGATACCAATTTTATCTGTATCAACAAAATCAAGCTCTTTCGCATATCGTATAAGCGCTATTGTTTCGGCGACAATCATTCCCTGCAGTGTAAGACCGCAATAAAACGGTGCCACACAATCCCAATGTCCGAAACAGCTTCGGCTTCCTTGTCCTATATTGTCATTTAAAATGACATATGCACCCATATGAGCAAACCTGAATGCCATTTCCTGATAACAGTCCGTCAGCCGCCCTTCTTCGCCATGTCCGGGGCAAACAAATATAAGCGGCCGCCTTCCGCCGTCACACTTAGGCGAAAACAGTGTGAATATTCCGTAAAAATTCTCCCATGAGCGATACATACAGTCAGTTACCTTTATACCGCCGTGAACTTCCGTTTTTTCATCTATGATACTAATCTGCGGGATCATATTATCACTAAAACATAATACGTCCTTAACAAGATTTTTTATTTCATTTCGGTCATGCTCCTTCCACGGTTCTCTCAGCTTATGACGGCATCTTGCCGCAGCAAAGCGTTTTTCATACTCATCGAATATTCTGTAAGTATTAAGCAGCTTTTTATCCATAATATTCCTCCACGACAGCCGAACCTACCTGCATGGCAGCAAGCCCGTAATTAAATCAGTTGTTCTGTTCTACCGAACCCCTGTACATTGCTTCTTTAAACGACCCCTTTGATTCATAGCCTTTAAGCGCAGGAATTTCTCTGAATTTTTGTCCGATGTTTACATTGTTATCAACCAATGTTCTCTGTAATTTTTTAACATCCAGC
>CABUQL010000135.1 GCA_902493665.1 uncultured Eubacteriales bacterium | reverse complement strand
TCGGTGCAATCAAACGTGAAATGAATAACGCAAAATGGACATGGTTTGCAATAGGTTATCAGTGCCTCTTCGCATATGTAATTGCTCTTATTGTAAATCAGCTCGGTGCAGTTGCAGAGGGCAGAACAAACATCCTAGGAATAATCGTTTCGGTTGCTCTTATTGCAGTTATGGTTTATATGCTCTTTAAACCTTATAAAGAATCTGTTACACTTGACAGAAATGCAAACGTAAAAATGTAATTAAGCCTAGCAAGCTTACAATAAATATTCCCTTATTAACAATACTAAGCTAGATAGCTAAAGCTTGTGATTAAAAATTATAAAATACGGCAGCGTCGGGCCAAAGCTTATATGCTTTGTTCCGCCAAAAGCCAAATAAAAACAAGGAGGAGTTTTCTATGAAATGGTTAGTTTCAAATATCGGAACAATTGTCACTTTATTGGTACTCTGCATTGTTGTGGTTTTAATTATAAAACATATGCGTAAAAACAAGGCAAGCGGAAAAACCTCCTGCGGCTGCGGCTGCGAAAACTGTGCAATGCATGCAACATGTCACGGCGGAAAGAAGGCGTAAGCAATGGGAAAATCAATGTTATCGCTTTTTTTCGGAATTTTTTCAATGCTTATATGCGGCACGGCGGTCGGATTTGTTTCATTTATTAAAGACAAATTTAACAGACAGTAGAAAAACAGGAGGGAGAAATGAGTATAGTCATTGTGGGCGGTCATGACCGTATGCACTGTAAATACAAAGAAATCTGTAAGAAATACGGCTGTAAATGCAAAGTATTTACGCAATGTCCCGCAGATTTTAAAAATAAAATCGGCTCACCGGATATGGTTGTTGTGTTCACAAAAACCGTTGCTCACAAAATGGTGCTTGCAGCATCGGCGCAGGCTTCAAAAAACGGTGTAACACTTAAACATTGCAATTCTTCGAGCGGCAATGCATTAAATGAACTTTTAAAAGAACACTTTGCTTAAAAGCTAAAAAAATCTAAAACCAACATGGTTTTAAAACGAAAAACAGGTTAAATTTTTGCAGTATTAATTTGCAATTAATACTATAATGCAGTTTATAGTTTTGATATAATTAAAAACTTAATTAAAAAACAAGTTTCTTTTTTGATGTATAGTTAGTTTAAATTAATCAATACAAAAACCAAAATTCCTTTTTATTGACATATAAAAACCAATAATTCCCCTTCATTTAAAATCCCCCTTGCAAGATTTAAAGCAAGGGGGAAATTTTTTGTGTTTGTGTTTTTTAAAACAAACTAAGCTGTTTTGTGGGATTGTCGTCGTCCTGAAGATAATATCCGGTTGCGGGTATGTTTCTTGCTCTGTATGATTCAATATCCGAAAGGTTTGCTTCGCTTGCAAATTTTGCGTCTGTTAAAACGCTTTTCTTTTTAAGATTCATTACCGCAACACCGATTGTATCTCTCGTTGATTTTACCGAAAGGTAAGATGTTGAGAAAACAAGGATTTTATCAATTGAACTGTAAAGTGCTATATCGGTATCCTCCGTTATAAATTTAACCGAAACAAGAGGTGATTTCGTGCTGTATGCATTCGCAAGCTTCTTCCTGTTCGTTTTTGTTTCATAGCTTTTAAGTGATACTCTTGCCGCTTTGCCGTTTTCAAAAAAGTAAATTAAATCGCCCGCATAGTCCAGCGTTGCAATTGCAAAAACAATTTTTTCGTCGGGGAGCATTTGTGTGATGTTTGCAACAAAATGACCCCAGTCGCTCGGTTTGCAGTCGGCAATTTCGTAAAGCTTCATTTTGTAGGCATTGCCCATATTGCTTATAAGAACGATGTCCGATTTGTTTGTTGCGTCCTGCTCCAAAACAATTTCGTCACCTTCTTTAACCTTTTGCTGCGCACCCGAACGAAGGCTTGAAAGCGGGATTTTTTTAAGATAGCCGTCACGTGTTAAGAAGATTTTAAGATTGTAGTCGGTTATCATTTCGTCGGGATTTACCTCTGTTACTTCATCGCTTGAAATAAGCGTTGTTTTTCTGTCTTTTCCGTATTGTTTTATAACGGATTTTAACTCGGAAATAATGATTTTTTTAATTTCTTTTACGTCCGAAAGGATTTTTTCTAAATTTTCTATTTCTTTTTTCAAATCTTCGATTTCGTCGAGTTTGTTTAAAATGTACTGCTTGTTTAAATTTCTGAGCTTTATTTCCGCAATGTATTCCGCCTGAATTTCGTCAATGTCAAACCCTTTCATAAGGTTTGGAATAACAAGGTCGTCTTTTTCGGTTTCTCTTATAATTTTGATTGCTTTGTCAATGTCTAAAAGAATTTGTTTTAAACCTTCCAAAAGGTGCAGGCGGTGCGTTATTTTGTTTAAGTCAAATTTCGTTTTTCTTGTGATGCACTCAATTCTGAAATCTGTCCAGTGCGCCAAACATCTTTTATGCTCATAACCTTCGGCGTTGTTTTGTCGAGTATGTTTAAATTGCAGCTGAACGAATCTTCAAGCGGAGTCATTTTGAAGAGTTTTTGCATAAGCAGGTTTACATCTGCGCTCTTTCTTACGTCGATTGTAATTTTAAGACCGCTTAAATCGGTTTCATCTCTTAAGTCGGTAATTTCTTTTACCTTTCCGCCTTTTATAAGCTCAACAATTTTATCAATTATCGCTTCTGACGTTGTGGTGTAGGGAATTTCGTAAATTTCAATCAGGCTGTTTTTCTTGTCGTAACGGTATTTTGCCCTTACTTTAAAACTGCCTCTTCCCGTTTCGTATATTCCCTCAAGCTGCGCTTTGTCGTAAATAAGGTCGCCGCCCGTTGAGAAATCGGGTGCAATAAGGGTGTCGGACACATTGCATTTCGGGTTTTTAAGATATGCAATGGTGGTTTCGCAAACTTCTTTTAAGTTAAAACTCGGTATGCAGCTTGCCATTCCTACAGCGATACCCTGGTTTGGATTTACCAAAATATTCGGGAATGTAACCGGCAAAAGCGTCGGTTCTTTCATTGTGCCGTCGTAGTTGTCTACAATGTCTTTAAAAATCTCTTTGCAAATGTCGGCAAGCTTAACTTCGGTGTATCTTGACGCCGCATAAGCCATATCTCTTGAGTACTGCTTTGCAAAGTTTCCCTTTGATTCAACAAGCGGGTGTAAAAGCGCTTCGTTTCCCCGTGTAAGACGGACCATCGTTTCGTAAATTGCCGCGTCGCCGTGGGGATTGAGCTTCATTGTATCTCCCACAACGCTGGCGCTTTTTTTGAGTTTTCCGCCCAAAAGACCGTTTTTATACATTGAATACAAAAGCTTTCTGTGAGAAGGCTTAAATCCGTCTATTTCGGGTATTGCCCTGGAAATAATAACACTCATCGCATAAGGCATATAGTTTTCCTTAAGCGTGCTTGTAATTTTTTGTTCGGTATTAAAAGACACAAATACCATTCCTTTCTTTACCTTTTTAAAGGCAAATTTTACGTAATAATCCGCTTAAATGCCCGTAAATGAGCAGAATACTTATTTACGCTTATCAGCTTATATCGAGCATTTCAAGATATTCGTGGCCGTTTTCGGTAATATAGTTTTTTCTTCCCGAAAGGTCGTCGCCGAGCAGCATATCAAAAACGCTTGACGTAAGGTTTTCATCTTCGCTTGTAACTTTTATAAGACGTCTTGATTCGGGTTTCATAGTGGTTTTTGACATCATTTCGGGTTCGTTTTCGCCAAGACCTTTTGAACGCTGAATTGACGGTTTTCCGTTTATTTTTGAAACAATTTCGCTTTTTTCTTTTTCGCTGTATGCAAAATACGTTTCATTTTTATACGTTATTTCAAAAAGCGGGGATTCTGCAATATAAACTTTTCCCGCATCGATAAGCGCCGGGGTTAATCTGTAAATCATTGCAAGAATAAGAGTGCGGATCTGAAATCCGTCAACATCGGCATCTGTGCAGATTATAATTTTGTCCCAGCGAAGATTGTTTATATCAAACGACGCAACATTTTTTGCGTGCTTTGACGATATTTCAACACCGCAGCCCATAACTTTTAAAAGGTCGGTAATAATTTCGCTTTTAAATATCTTTTCAAGGTCGGCTTTAAGACAGTTTAAAATTTTACCTCTTATAGGCATAATTGCCTGAAATTCCGAGTCCCTTGCAAGTTTACACGAACCGAGAGCCGAGTCGCCCTCCACAATGTAAAGCTCGCGTTTTGACACGTCTTTTGTACGGCAGTCAACAAACTTTTGCACTCTGTTTGTAACGTCAATGCTTCCCGAAAGCTTTTTTGCAATGTTAACCCTTGCTTTTTCGGCATGCTCGCGGCTTCGTTTGTTAACAAGCACCTGATTTGCAATTTTTTCTGCCTCGACTTTGTTTTCAATAAAGTAAACTTCAAGCTCGTGACGCAAAAACTCTGTCATTGCCTCAGCTATAAATTTGTTTGTTATTGCTTTTTTTGTTTGGTTTTCGTAGCTTGTAACTGTTGAAAATGAGTTTGAAACAAGAATAAGACAGTCTTTAACGTCGTTAAAATTAATTTTCGATTCGTTTTTTGTGTATTTTCCCGTTGCCTTAAGATATTTGTCAATCGCATACACAAAAGCGTTT
>CABUQL010000134.1 GCA_902493665.1 uncultured Eubacteriales bacterium | reverse complement strand
CCGAAAATTATCCGAAACCCGTGCTTGACTGTCTTATGACAAGCTTATCAACGCATGACACTATGCGAATACTCACCGTTATGTCAAAGCCGCCGCAAAACCTTTCAAAAGATGAAAAGTCAAAATACGTTATTCCTAATATTGACGAAGCAAAATCGCGGTTAAAGCTTTGCGCATTTTTGCAGTTTATGCTTCCGGGCGGAGCTGCAATTTATTACGGCGATGAGGCAGGTCTTTCCGGTTTTGAAGACCCGTTTAACAGAAGATATTTCCCGTGGAACAATATAGATGAAGACATTTTGAACTTTTATAAAAAAATCTCAGAAATAAAAAATGAACACAGTGAATTTAAAACAGGACGCATAATGTTTGAATTTTGCTCGCAAAAAGCAGTTGTTTTTAAAAGATATACAGAAAATTCATCTTTCAGCGTTGCTGCATCCTGCGATGATGACCCGTTTTATATTGAGTTAAACAAAAGAGAAGTTTTATTCTCTCATAATTGCACTGTTCAAAACGAAAAAATTATACTTTTCAAAAATGGATTTGTAATTTTAAAGAATTAAACGGCATATAATTTAAAGAGTGGCAAAACTTTGTCACAATATGTCCGAATATTTGGGATTTTAGCATAATACGTCGTTAATTTTTAAAATTTTTTAAGAATATATTACACATCCCCGGCATATATACTTAATATAGATATAATTATGTATATATTGCATTTGGCTTCGGGGGTGTGTTTTTTGTATAAAAGGTTATTGGCAGTTATGCTGAGCCTGCTAATGATTCTCGTTCTTTTTGCATTTTGCTCCGAGCAAAAAATAAAAAACACAAAAGCCGATGCTGCATCGTATACAGTAAAAACCGAACAGGAAAATACAAATACACAAAATAAAGATTATATTAAATGGGTGGATTTTAAAGTCAGTGCATCTGCGCTCAATAAAGCATATAATTATGATGTTTCCACTTTGGAAAGCGAAAATCATATAGATTACATAGAACTTCTCGCACTTTGCGCGCAAAGATGCGGCGGCGATTTTCATAATTTCGATTTGAGAAAAATGGACACGTTTGCCGAAAAAATTAAAAACGGCGAAGAAATTGAAAAAGGAAAGTATTATAAATACTACTACGATTCATATTATGCCGTTCTTGCACAGTTTGTAGGGGAGTATGCAGTGCAAAACGGTGACGGAACATGGGAAGAAAAATACGGTCTTAAAGCATTTTCACCGATAGGAGCGCCTTTTTCTTTCAGTCATTATAAAGATTTCGGAAACAGGCGGACATATGGGTTTGCCAGAAGCCATTTGGGGAATGACCTTATGGGAAGCATCGGCACACCGATTGTTGCGGTTGAAAGCGGCACTGTTGAGGCAATAGGCTGGAACAGATACGGCGGCTGGAGAATAGGCATAAGAAGCTTTGACTCCATGAGGTACTATTACTACGCACATCTTAGGAAGAATAAACCATATATATCAAATCTTAAGGAGGGTGATATTGTAAAAGCAGGCGATGTCATAGGATATTTAGGTATGACAGGCTACAGTACAAAAGAAAACGTGAACAACATTAATGTACCGCACTTACATTTTGGTATGCAGCTCATATTTGATGAAGTTCAAAAGGACGGAAATAATGAAATTTGGATTGACGTGTATGAGATTGTGGAGTTTCTTAACAAAAACAGAACGGCAGTAAATAAAAACGGCGACGGCTACGAAAGAAAAAATAATTTTACAGAGAGGAGTTTAGTTGAAAACGGGGTGTGTCAATGAAGAAACTAAATCATTTTCTTGTCATTATTTTACTTTGTATAGCAGCACTCAGCTACGGACTGTGTTTTGGATTTTCAAAAAACAGTATTTTTGTTTCGGCACCGCCGGAACAACAAGTAAAGCTTCCTGTTATAATGTATCATCTTGTGTTAAATGACAAATCGAGAATAAGCAAATTTATCATAACACCGGAAATGTTTGAAAATGATTTAAACTATCTGCTTGAAAACGGTTATACACCGATTGATTTTCATGAGCTTGAAAGTTATGTATCAAACGGCGCACCGCTTCCCCCAAAACCCGTTATGATAACGTTTGATGACGGATATTACAATAATTATAAGTATGTTTATCCGATACTTCAAAAAAACAACACAAAAATAGTTCTTTCGGTTATCGGAAAGCAAGCGCAAAAGTATACTGAAATTGACGACACAAATCCGAATTATGCGCATTGCAGCTGGAATATTCTAAAAGAAATGAGCGATTCGGGGCTTGTGGAGGTTGAAAACCACTCTTTTGACCTTCATACGTATAATGCGTCAAGAAAGGGCGCTGCAAAAAATCCGGGCGAAAGCAGCGAGAGTTATAAAAAAATGCTCTACAGCGATCTTGTAAACAATCATAAAATGATTGAATCAAATGTCGGAAAAGCCCCTGTGCTTTTTACATTTCCTTTCGGCAATGTAAGTAAGGATGCACATACAGTCGTGCGTGATATTGGGTATAAGGGAAGTCTTTCGTGTTCGGAAGGCATAAATTACATAAGCCGCAATCCAAATGATCTTTATATGTTAAAGCGTTATAACCGTTCCGGAAAATTAAGTACAGAAGAATTTTTTGCAAGCATTTTAAACTATTGACATTTATATGCAAGTAATGTAAAATTAATGTAATGTTAAGGTTTATATTTGGCGTAAAATGATCATAAAAGGAGAAAATAAATGAAAAAGATTTTAGTATTTGGACTCGCCTTAATAATTTTAGTAAGTTCGGTTATTCCTATGCAAAGTGTTTTTGCAATGGATAAAAGTATGGTGGAAGGTGCGGTATATAACGACAGTGTGTACACAGAAAAAACAACATACGGAAGCGTTTATTCGTTTGACGACCTTTCCGAATTTGTTTACGGAAAAGATTACACGGACGGCGGAAATTACACAAATGCGAGAACGGGAGTTGTGCTTACAAATGCTAAAGACCATACAGGCACACTTCTGGGAGGAAAAAGCCTTCTTATAAAAGACAGAACGTATAATTACAACAGAATAAAACTTTTAAACAGCATTTCAAATAAACCTCTTACAAATTCGGATATCGGAAAACACTTTACAGTTTCGGCGTATCTTATGAGTGATGAGGCAGCAACTTTTTCGATCGGACTTTTTAATACAACGGCAAATCATAAGTATTCGACATCGATGTTTTATTCAGATAAGAAAACCGTTGCTGCAAATGAGTGGACAAGGTTTGAGTTTGAATTTACGGTTACAAAAGCTTTTGTCGATAATTCAATCAACACTGTAGGATTTTTGCAGCATTCGGGAAGCGAAAACGCACTTATTTATCTTGACGATATAGTCGTTACTTATGCGGGCGATACGGTTATTTTTGATAATATTGATTCATTTAACAAAGATACGGATTTCATACTCGGCGGAGCTTATCCCGTAGCGGCGGAAAATTATGTTCTTACATCGGATGACAATCACGTTGCACAGGACGAGGACGGAAAATGTTTTAAGCTTTCGGGCAGAACTAAAGTCGAACACAGAGTAAAATTTAAAAATCTTATGGGCGAAGCATTTACAAATGATGACATAGGAAAAACGTATGAAATAAGTCTTTATGTAAAAACAAGCATTGATACTAAAATGCGTATAGGAACTTACGGCGATGTTAATACAACCTATGCCTACAGTCCGCACGATAACGAAATGCGTGATATTAAGGCAAATACCTGGACAAAGATGAGCGTATCGCTTATCGTTGACGCAGGTGTGGTTGAAAACCAGATTAATATGATAGGAGTTGACCAGCCGTTTCTTACAGGAGTTGAAGTTACACCGTCGTTTTACATAGACGATATTACGGTCCGTACGGAAAATTACAGTTTTTCAAATTCCAACAAAACCAATTCAGCGGAGTTGTTTGCAAATCTTCCGGAAGGAACAAAAGTATTTGAACCAAACGAGCTTTTGGCAAAAGCAACGTTTAACACTTCTGCCAGCAAGTTTCAGGGTACTCTCGTTACAAACGAAGCGTGGCAGAACTACGGATTTACACAGGCTGCAAGATTCAGAGTAAGCAATAAGCCTACAATTCCGTGGTCGTATCAAAAAACACTTAAAAACTTCGGCGATACCGCAAAAAAGCTTGACCAGTTTCTTGTTGTCTGCTATGTAAGGGGTGTAACAACCAAGGCTGCAGACGAAAAATGCCATATTCAGTTTATAATCGAGGACACATATGACGATGCTAAAATTTTGCAGTCTGATTTTAAATTTGCGGCGGACGGCAGATGGAATAAGTGTTATTTTCCGTCGGGCCAGATTAACGATTACACCGAAACGCTTAATTTTAACATAAGGTGCGGATATGAAATACAGGAATTTGAAGTTGCGGATCTTAATGTGTATTATTACAGTGCAACGGATTATCCCAACCTTACATATGACGATATGCCAGAAAGTGTTTCCATTCCGAGCGGTATTGAACCGGGCGAAGATTGGCGAAAACAAGCTGAGGAGCGCATAAAGCTTATAAGAATGGGAAAAGCAAGCGTTAATGTAAAAGACCAAAACGGAAACGCACTTGAAA
>CABUQL010000133.1 GCA_902493665.1 uncultured Eubacteriales bacterium | reverse complement strand
CTGCCGTAATACCGACAAGACCTGCCAAAGATGCGTTTAAGCACATTGAAACATCAGGTTTGCCGTTTTTAACCCAAGTGTAAATCATACAAACAACAGTTGCAACGGCAGGAGCGATTGTTGTTGTGAGGAAGATTGAACCGAGTTCGGGAATGCTTTTTGCGGCAGCACCGTTAAATCCGTACCAGCCGAACCAAAGAATAAAGCAGCCGAGAGCTCCGATTGTGATTGCATGACCGGGAATAGCGTTAACTTTAACAACTTTTCCGTTTTTGTCGGTTTTGTATTTTCCGATACGTGCTCCGAGGATTTTTGCACCGATAAGAGCCGATACACCGCCGACTGTATGTATTGCCGCAGAACCTGCATAGTCGTGGAATCCGAGCTGTACGAGCCAGCCTTGCGAATTCCATACCCAGCCTGCTTCAACAGGGTATACGAAAAGTGAAATTACTGCCGAGTAAATACAGTATGCCAAAAACTTTGTACGTTCTGCCATAGCACCCGAAACGATTGTAGCCGCCGTTGCACAGAACACAAGGTTAAATACAAAGCTTGATGCATTTTCCTGAATAAATGTACCGAAGTTTGTGAAAATCTGAAGATTCGGAACACCGATTACGCCGAATATGTAGTTTTCAGACATCATAATTGAAAATCCCAAAAAGATGAACACTACAGTACCTATACAGAAGTCCATGAGGTTTTTCATAATGATGTTACCTGCGTTTTTCGCACGGGTAAATCCTGTTTCAACCATTGCAAATCCTGCTTGCATAAAGAATACCAAAGCTGCACCGATTAAATACCAGACCGCAAAAGTTGTGTTGGTGACTGCATCGGTTGCAATTTGTACTACTGCATTTTCTGTCATAATAAACACTCCTTAGTTTTGTTTTATTTATGAAAAGTTTTTTAATATAAAAAAAGACGCGACATAAAGTTAAAACTTTACATCACGTCTTTGTGAATAAAAATGAATAAACTAAAATGATTATTTGCTTTGCCCGATTATTTACCGGACAATTTTTTATTATACTCCGAAGAACAAAAGCTCATCGTAAGTAGGCATCGGCCAATACTTTTTAGCAGTTAAAAGTTCCATTTTGTCTGCATCTGCTCTTAAGTTTTCCATAGCTGAGAGAACATCTGTTTTGTAGAACATAGCGCATTCTTTGAAATCTTCAATTGATTTTGCTTTATCCAAGGCTTTTTCGAGTGTTGCGATATTGTCATAGAATGAATCGTTAAGCTCGGAGAGTTTCTTTATTAAATCGTCTTCCGATTTAAATTTAGCGGACGGGCATGCATCTTTCTTTGCAATAACAGTGTCACAAAGCTCTGCAATATATTTAGAAACTGCAGGGTAGATGTCTTTTTTAGCAATGTCTGCCATTGTAAGACCTTCAATGTTTATAACCTTGCTGTAGTTGTCAAGAAGTATTTCACATCTTGACAAAAGCTCTGTTTCTGTAAATATTTTGTGTTTTGTAAAGAGTTTTATGTTTTTCTCATCTGTAAAATGCGGAAGAGCTTCAGGTGTTGATTTAAGATTTAAAAGACCTCTCTTTTCGGCTTCTTCAACCCATTCGTCGGAATAGTTGTTGCCGTTAAATATAATTCTCTTGTGATTTCTTATTGTTTTTCTTATAAGGTGGTTTAAATCTTTTGTAAAGTCTTCGGATTTTTCAAGATAATCCGCAAATTCTTCCAAAGCGTCGGCAACAATTGTGTTTAAGATAATGTTCGGACCTGCAATTGAGAATGTTGAACCGAGCATTCTGAACTCAAATTTATTACCTGTAAATGCAAACGGCGATGTTCTGTTACGGTCTGTGGTGTCTTTCGGAAATTTCGGAAGAACGTGAACGCCGATTTCCATTTTTTCAGCATCTTTTTGACTGTAGTCCTCTTTGTGCTCAATAGCATCGAGAATTTCTGTAAGTTCGTCGCCGAGAAACATTGATACTATTGCCGGAGGAGCTTCGTTTGCGCCGAGTCTGTGGTCATTTCCGGCACTTGCAACAGAGATTCTTAACAAATCCTGATTTTCGTCAACGGCTTTTATAACTGCCGATAAGAAAAGCAAGAACTGTGCGTTTTCATAAGGCGAATCGCCGGGTTCCAAAAGGTTAACACCGGTATCTGTTGAAATTGACCAGTTGTTGTGTTTACCGCTTCCGTTTACGCCGTCAAACGGTTTTTCATGAAGAAGGCAAACAAGGTCATGTTTTTCGGCAATTTTTTTCATAAGCTCCATTGTAAGCTGGTTGTGGTCTGTTGCTATGTTTGTTGTTGTGAAAATGGGAGCAAGCTCGTGCTGTGCCGGAGCAACTTCGTTATGCTTTGTCTTTGCAAGTATACCGAGTTTCCAAAGTTCTTCGTCAAGTTCTTTCATATATGCCGAAACTCTTGTTTTAATGCTTCCGAAATAGTGGTCTTCAAGCTCTTGTCCTTTAGGTGCCATAGCGCCGAAAAGCGTTCTGCCTGTAAGCATTATGTCACGTCTTTGTTTGTAAAGATTTTTGTCAATGAGAAAATATTCCTGTTCGGGACCGACCGTTGTAACAACGGTTTTAGCCGTTGTGTTTCCGAAGAGTTTTAAAATTCTCATTGCCTGTGCGCTGATTTCTTCCATTGAACGCAGAAGGGGAGTTTTTTTGTCGAGCGCTTCTCCGCTGTATGAGCAAAACGCTGTCGGAATACAGAGAGAACCGTCTTTTATAAATGCATATGATGTAGGATCCCATGCGGTGTATCCTCTTGCTTCAAATGTAGCTCTGAGTCCGCCCGAAGGAAAACTTGATGCGTCGGGTTCGCCTTTAATAAGCTCTTTTCCCGAAAACTCCATTATAACGCCGCCGTCGTCGGTAGGTGAAATGAAGCTGTCGTGTTTCTCGGCGGTAATTCCCGTCATCGGCTGGAACCAATGTGTGAAATGCGTTGCGCCTTTTTCGATTGCCCAATCCTTCATTGCGTTAGCAACAACGTTGGCAACGTTAATATCAAGGCTTTTTCCTTCCTTCATTGATTTTTTCAGCGCTTTGTATGTATCCTTTGGAAGCTTTGCTTTCATAACACTTTCATTGAATACCATGCTGCCGAAAACTTCAGATATGTTACTCATAATATATTCCTCCTTCTGTTTTATGAAGATTAATTACTTACTTAAAACGAAAATAAAAAATGGTACTGCAAGCTATCGCCTACAGCACCATTGCTGATTATGGTGATATTATACATCATAAAAATTCATTTGTCAACACTTTTTTTAAAAATATTTGAGATTTTTGTACTATGAAAAAAAGCAACATTATATATACTTTAATTTTATTCATGTTTTTTGCAGCAAAAGTTGGGATTTTAAAATTAATTTAAAAAAATGTTGACATTTTTTGTTTGATGTTGTATAATATTAGCACAAACAATGACGTTTAAACATACTAAAAGTGTGTTTAAGCGTCTTTTTTTATTTTTGGCACTATAGATTTAGGCACACGCGGGTCGAACACAATATGGTTTAAACAGATCGCGTCTGGGTCTTTGGTGTTTTTACCGGGAGGGGTTTTATATGTTGAAGGAAGGACAGTACAGAATACCGTCCGGATGTGCCATATCGGGTGTTATTTCCAGAGAGGGAAATAAAATAAACGGCTCAAAAATGATTGATTCTATAGCCGTTATGCACGAGAGGTCAAACGGACTCGGCGGAGGTTTTGCCGGATACGGCATTTATCCTCAGTATAAAGATTATTATGCATTTCATATATTTTATGACAGTACAAGTGCAAAAGAAGAGTGTGAAAAGTTTTTGAACGAGCATTTTGACATTGTCAATCTTTCAAAAATACCGACAAGAAAAACGCCGAAAATTACGGACGAACCACTTATATGGCGTTATTTTGTTCTCCCGCTGCACACAAAGCTTTTGGCAAGCCAGCTTGACGAAAAAGAGTTTGTTGCAAAAAGCGTAATCAAAGTCAATTCAAAAATCGACGGGGCTTATGTTTTTTCGAGCGGAAAAAATATGGGCGTGTTTAAAGCAGTCGGATATCCCGAAGACGTCGGACATTTTTACAGACTCGACGAATACGAAGGCTATTTGTGGACTGCACACGGAAGATATCCTACAAACACACCGGGTTGGTGGGGCGGAGCGCATCCTTTTGCAATGCTCGATTACTCAATCGTCCACAACGGCGAAATTTCATCGTACGACGCAAACAGACGCACAATTGAAATGTACGGATATAAATGCACGCTTTTAACCGATACGGAGGTTATAACGTATATTGCGGATTATCTTCTCCGCAGAAAAGAACTTACATTAAACGAAATGGCAAGCGTAATTGCAGCTCCATTCTGGTCTACAATAGAAAAAAAGAGCGAAGACGAGAAAAAAATGTATAAATATCTCCGCAACATTTTTGCAGGTTTTCTCATAACAGGTCCGTTTTCAATCATACTCGGCTATGAGGGCGGAATGATGGCATTAAACGACAGATTGAAACTGCGTTCAATGGTAATTGCCGAAAAAGACGACCTTGTGTATGCCGCAAGTGAAGAAAGCTCAATAAGAGTAATTGAACCAAATCTTGATAAGGTGTGGTCGCCGAA
>CABUQL010000132.1 GCA_902493665.1 uncultured Eubacteriales bacterium | reverse complement strand
ATGTAATGGATAATATGTGGCTCGGACGCTTCCCGAAAGTTTCCGATAAAATTCCTATTACAAGCGAAAAAAAGATGTATAATGCCACAAAGAAAATATTTGACGAGCTTGAAATAAACGTAAATCCCAAAACCGTTATGAGCAAAATGCCGGTATCTCAAAGACAAATGGTTGAAATTGCAAAAGCGGTTTCTTACAACTCAAAAGTAATTGTTTTTGACGAACCGACTTCATCGCTTACGGAAGAAGAAGTTGAGCATCTTTTATAAATTATCAATATGCTTAAAAACCGTGGATGCGCAATAATTTACATTTCGCATAAAATGGCTGAAATACTTAGAATTTCAGACGAAGTAACAATAATGCGTGACGGAAAATGGATTGCAACAAAATCCGCAAAGGGACTTACAACTGACGAAATTATAAAGCTCATGGTAGGACGTGAGCTTACAAATTTATATCCGCCCAAAACCAACAAAATCGGCGATGTATTTTTGGAGGTTAATAATCTTTCGGCACGTTATTCGAAACTAAAAGATGTTTCGTTCAATGCAAAAAGCGGCGAAATTATCGGTGTTGCAGGTCTTGACGGCTCGGGAAGAACGGAGCTTTTGGAGAATCTTTTTGGCGTTGCCACAAAAGACAGCGGAACAATTAAGATAGAAGGCAAGACCGTTAAAAACGAAAGTGCGAGGGAATCGATTAAAAACGGATTTGCGCTTTTGACGGAGGAAAGAAGGTCAACCGGTATTTTTTCGATATTAAACATCAGGGAAAACACAACCATATCGAGCCTTAAAAAATATAAAAAAGGTCCGTTTTTAAGTAAAAAGAAAATGATTGAAAGCACAAACTGGTGCATAAAATCAATGCACGTTAAAACTCCGACTCAGGAAACAAAAATAAGGTCGCTTTCGGGAGGAAACCAGCAAAAGGTTATTCTCGGAAGATGGCTTTTAACCGACCCTTCGGTTCTTCTTTTGGACGAGCCGACAAGAGGAATAGACGTCGGTGCGAAATATGAAATATATCAGCTTATAATAGATCTTGCCGCAAGAGGCAAAACGGTTATTATGGTATCGTCGGAAATGCCCGAGCTTTTGGGAGTCTGCGACCGCATTCTTGTAATGTCGGGCGGACGTCTTTCGGGTGAAGTCGACGCAAAAAACACAACGCAGGAAGAAATTATGACTCTTGCCGCAAAATACGTCTGATACGGCGATAAAAACAGGGAGGTATAAATATGACTGAAACAGCGAAAAAAAGAAGCAGAATCGGTTTAAAAATAGATGAGTTTAAAAATATGTCAAAAAAGGACAAAACACGAAAAATAACCGATTTGCTTTTTAACAATGCAATGTATATTATAATTGCCGTTGCAATAATATTTATCGCAATTAAGGTTCCCGCATTTTTGTCGGTATCGTCTGTTATAAATATTATTTCGCTTACGGCGGCAAAACTTCCGATTGCACTCGGAATAGGCGGAGCGATAGTTCTCACCGGAACCGATATTTCCGCCGGACGTGTAGTCGGTCTTACGGCGTGCGTTGCCGCATCGCTTTTGCAGATTGTGGGATATGCAAATAAAATTTTCCCTAATCTCGGTGTAACGCCTTTGTGGCTTGTATTTTTAGCAGTAATTGCAATCGGTGCAGTTATCGGATTTGTAAACGGATTTTTTGTTGCAAAATTCAAACTTCATCCGTTTATCGTTACACTTTCAACACAGCTTATTGTTTTCGGTATAATTTTGATGTACCTTATGATAGGCTCAAACAACGGTCAGACACTTTCGGGTCTTGACGCATCTTACACAGAATTTGTAAGAGGTACGCTTTTTAAAGTAAACAATGTTGCCGTTCCGAAATATGTTTTGTATGTAATCGGTCTTACGGCGGTAATGTGGGTAATATGGAATAAAACAACATTCGGTAAAAATATGTTTGCGGTAGGTTCTAACGAAGAAGCTGCAAATGTATCGGGTGTAAATGTTTTCTGGACAATCGTAACGGTATTTGTTCTTGCAGGTGTAATGTACGGTATAACTGGATTTATTGAAGGCGCAAGAATAGCGTCCTGCTCGGCAAACACAGGTCTTAACTATGAAAGTGACGCCATTGCGGCGTGTGTTATCGGCGGTGTTTCATTTGTCGGCGGTACAGGAAAGATAAGCGGTATTGTAATCGGCGTTCTTCTTTTGCAGATTATTTTTGTCGGACTTAACTTCCTTTCGGTCGACCAGAATATGCTTTACGTTATAAAGGGTCTTATTATTCTTGTTGCATGTGCAATCGATATGCGTAAATATCTTGCACGCAAATAATTTAGGGTGATTTGTATGAATGAAAATCAAAATGTGTTTTTGCCCAAAAGAAAGGGCGGACTGTATGCAAATGTTAAAATCTCACTTAAAACGGCAAATATTCTGGTTGCTGTGACGCTCATAATTTTAGTTGCGGTAACGATGTTTACAATAAGCCGTGCAGGATTTGTTGTTGAGTTTGACACAAATGGAGGCTCGCATGTTGAAAGTATGAAGGTTATGCACTCCGATAAGCTCAGTTTGTCCGACAATCCCGTAAAGGAAGGATATACATTTACAGGATGGTACCGCGACCGTGACTGTACGGATAAATGGGATAACGAAAACGATTTTTTTGAACAAAGCACGACTCTTTATGCCGGATGGGATAAAAAGTAATACGGAAACACGGATATTTTAAATGATAATATAAAAACAAACGGTGAACTGAAAACTATGGTATTGCGGCAGTAAAAAGTTTGCCTGACCGATAAAATTATAAAGTCTTGGAAAAAAGAAACCGAAGGTAAATGATTTTGCTTTCGGTTTCTTTGAATTTAAATCGGGTAAAATGCAGTTGATATTGTCGTATTAATGAGTATTTTAACGCAGTATTTTCGCAAATTTGCCTGTTTAAACCATATTGTGTTTGGCTCCCGTGCGCCTAGGCAAACGAGACTCGAACACGCATTGCCCGGCGATGGATGTTTTTGCAATCTTTCAGCTTGTCGGATTTGACAGGCGTCAGCCTGCCTGCATCCTTCCGCACTGAAATCTTGTGAAAAACATCTCATCGGCAGGTGCGAGCAGTTTAACTTAAGAGATTTTTGTTGGTATAAGGAAAACGCCGCAGAGAATACTTGCCGTATTTTCAAGGCGTTTGACGCAATAACGGCGAAAATCTCCATGTTAAACCAATACGGGTTCGGGTCCCGTTTGCCTAACTTAAAAGTCTAAATCGGAAAGAGCCGGCATTGCACTTATTGCACCTTTTTTAGACACGCAAAAAGCCGAAACCTTTGCGGCAAAATTTCCGTAAGAAGTAATATCGCTTTTAGTAAGCTCCGATGCTTTTTTGTCGTCGCTTGTCATTTTATATAAAAAAGCACCCATAAACGAATCGCCTGCGCCGGTTGTGTCAACCGCATTAACCTTGCAGCAGGGAATTTTCGCATCTGCACCGTGCACCGCAACATAAGCCCCCTGTGCGCCTTTTGTAATTATAACGCACGAAATGCCTTTTTCAAAAAGTGCGTCCGCGCATTTTTTCTCGTTGGTTTCGTCTGTTAAAAGTTTCATTTCTTCATCGGAAATTTTTATTATGTCAACATATTTTAAAATTGACCTCATACCCTCACATGCAGTTTTTTCATCCGGCCATAAAGGAGCGCGATAATTCGGGTCGTAAGATACGGTTATACCGTTTTCTTTTGCGCATTTAATTGCGAAAAGCGTTGCTCCTCTTGCAGGATTATCCGTAAGCGAGAGTGAACCCACATGAAGAACTTTTGAATTTTTGATTAATTCACAGTTTACTTCTTCTTTTGTAAGACAAGTGTCTGCACCCGGTTTTCTCGCAAACGAAAAGCTGCGCTCGCCGTTTTTGCCGATATCGACAAATGCAAGCGTTGTAAACACATTTTTGTCCAAAATAAGACCATCGCACGATATTCCTGCATTTTTAAGCGTATCACGCAAAAAGTGCCCGTGCATATCATCGCCGGCTTTACCTATAAAAGCGCTCTCTCCGCCGAGCTTTTTTACCGCTGCCAAAACATTTGCCGGAGCGCCGCCCGCATTTTGCGCAAAAAGAGAAATTCCGTCTTCGTTTTTGCCCGAATATGTAAAGTCAATAAGTATCTCGCCAAGTGCGGTTACAGAGTATTTTTTCATATATTCCTCTTTCCTGCGGCGTCTATGCGCTTGTCTGTGTATATGTCAAATTCGTCACGGCTTTTTGTTGAAAATTCCGATACAACTGCGCCTTCGCTTCCTGCCTGGAACCAATGGAATGTATTCGGCATAATTGTGTATTGCTCTCCGGGATTTAAAACTATTTCATGAAAACACGTAAAGCAGTCCTCAAAGCCTTCGGGCACTTTTGCCTTAATGTCTTTTGTTTTTTCGCCTTCAACGTAAAGATATACTTTTCCGTAACGGCATCTGAACGTTTCTTCTTTTCCCTCTTCGCCGTTTATTTTTGGATGTCTGTGCTCGGGGCAAGTCTGATAAGGCAATAAGACAAGCTCTTTTGCGCAACATCTTTCGGTGTTAACATAAACAACAAGTTCAAGACCGATTTTGTCTATGCAGCCGAG
>CABUQL010000131.1 GCA_902493665.1 uncultured Eubacteriales bacterium | reverse complement strand
CTCCTAGTTTAATTCTTTTGAAATATATTTAAAACAAAATGCATAACATATATTATAATCTCAATGTAAAGGAAATTGCTTTACAGCTTTTGGGAGGCGTTATTTTGAAAAATCTTAATTTTTCTTATCTTCTTGATTTTTACAAAAACATTTTACCCGAAAAGCAGTATAAAGCGCTTGATTTATATTATAACGAAGACTTATCGCTTGCAGAAATTGCAGATGAATTCGGCATTACAAGGCAAGGCGTAAGGGACTCAATAAAACGCGGCGAAGCAGAACTTTTAAAGCTTGAAGAAAAGCTTATGCTTATGAAAAAACTTAATGATATTGAAAAATGCGTTTTAAAAATTAAAGCTCAAATTAATAATAACAATATCGAAAAAGCAAAAGATGAAATAGACAAAACACTTATTGAAATATACAAATAATCTTTTTGGAGGTGGTATATTGGCTTTTGAAAGTTTGGCGGCAAGATTGCAGGAAACATTTAAAAAACTGCGCGGAAAAGGCAAAATATCCGAGGCTGATTTAAAAGCGGCAATGCGTGAAGTTAAGCTTGCACTGCTCGAAGCGGACGTTAACTTTAAAGTTGTTAAGGATTTTGTCAAAAGCGTTTCGGAAAAGGCTGTCGGACAGTCTGTTTTGGAAAGCTTAACACCCGGACAGCAGGTTATAAAAATAGTTAATGAAGAGCTCACCGCACTTATGGGCGGCGAAGCGTCAAAAATACAGTTTGCACCAAAACCGCCAACGGTAATAATGATGGTCGGACTTCAGGGTGCAGGTAAAACAACATCAAGTGCAAAAATCGGCGGTTATCTTAAAAAACAGGGCAAACGTCCCCTGCTTGCGGCGTGCGACGTTTACAGGCCGGCGGCAAAAAAGCAGCTTAAAGTTGTAGGCTCGCAGCTCGACATTCCCGTTTTTTCAATTGATGAGAGCACTGATGCCGTATTTATCGCAAAGGAAAGCATACGTCATGCCGAAAAAAACGGAAATGACGTTGTTATCATAGACACTGCGGGACGTCTTCATATTGACGAGGCGCTTATGGACGAACTCGTTAACATTAAAAACGAAGTCAATCCCTCGGAAATTCTTCTTACGGTTGACGCAATGACAGGCCAGGACGCCGTTAACGTTTCCGAAAGTTTTAACGAAAAGCTCGATATAACGGGCGTTGTTTTAACAAAGCTTGACGGTGACACAAGAGGCGGTGCGGCGCTTTCGGTAAAAGCTGTTACGGGAAAACCCGTTAAATTTGCCGGTATGGGCGAAAAGCTTACCGATCTCGACTTATTTCACCCCGACAGAATGGCGTCAAGAATACTCGGTATGGGCGATGTGTTAACACTCATCGACAAGGCTCAGCAGGCGTTTGACGAAAAACAGGCGGCAGAGCTTGAGAAAAAAATCAGACAGCAGACATTTACTTTGGAGGATTATTTAAATCAGCTTCAGCAAATGAAAAATATGGGTTCGATGCAGGAAATTCTTGCAATGATGCCGGGTGTAAACCAAAAAGCGCTTGCGGGCGCACAGATTGACGAAAAGAAAATGTCGCACATCGAAGCAATAATTCAGTCAATGACTCCGAAGGAAAGAGAAAATCCTTCAGTTATCAATTCGTCGAGAAAGCAGAGAATTGCAAACGGCAGCGGAACAAACGTAGCCGAAGTCAACTTGCTTTTAAAACAATTTGAACAAATGCAAAAACTTATGAAACAATTTAGCAATCCGAAGAAAATGAAAAAGTTTTCAAAACGCGGTTTTGGCGGACTTTTCGGATAGCATTTATATAAATTGTAAATATTTTAAGGAGGAATTATAAATGGTAAAAATCAGATTAAAAAGAATGGGTGCAAAAAAGAGTCCTTTTTACAGAGTTGTAGTTGCTGACTCAAGATACCCCAGAGACGGCAGATTTATTGAAGAAATCGGAACTTTTGATCCTAACACAGATCCCGGAACAATTAAAATCGACGGTGAAAAAGCTTCTAAATGGCTTGCAAACGGCGCACAGCCCACAGAAACAGTTAAAAGCCTTCTCAAAAAAAGCGGAATTATAAAATAATTATCGGGAGAAACAACTATGAAAGAATTACTTGAATACCTTGCAAAATCATTGGTAGACTTTCCCGGCGATGTTACCGTTACCGAAAATGAAAGCGAAACATCGCTTGTTTTGGAACTTAAAGTAAACGAAAGCGATATGGGAAAAGTTATCGGAAAACAAGGCAGAATTGCAAAATCCATAAGAACAGTTATGAAAGCTGCCGCAGGAAAAAACGGCAAGCGTGTTATTGTGGAAATTCTTTAATAAGAAACAATAAAAAGGTGCATATTGTTTACTTTGTAAGATAAACATATGTGCCTTGAAGTTTTTTATTTTAAAAGTTTATTTTGCGGTATTTTGCCGTCTTTAAGAGGTTAATTAATGAAAAATAATTTTCTCGAAATAGGAAAAGCAGTAAACACCCATGGTCTTAGAGGAGATTTAAAAGTTCTTACATGGACCGATTACCCCGAGGTGTTTGAAGAATTAAAAAACGTTTATATAAACGGCGAAAAATATAAAATTTCTTACGTGAAATATCAGAAAAACAACATTATATTAAAACTTGTCGGAATAAACTCAATCGAAGAAGCGGAAAAATACAAAGGCAAAACCGTATGTGCATTAAAATCCGATTTTCCTTCGCTTGATGACGGCTCATATTTTGTTGCCGATTTAATCGGACTTAATGTTTTTTGCAGTAATGAAAAATTGGGAATTTTGTCTGAAGTCATTCCCATTTCCGGCGCTGACGTTTACGTTATAAAACCCGACAAAGGAAAAGACATACTTTTGCCCGCTACCAAAGAAAACATTTTGGAAATAAATATTAAGGAAAAATATGTTAATGTCAGTATTCCAGAGGGTCTACTCGACTAGAAAAGAGGGATATTTATGCAGTTGCCTGATATTTGGGGAACAGGAAGCATTGTTGCATTTTCCGCACTCGACGGCGAATGCACATTTGAAAAAAGTTTAATCGGTGTGCTCAGCGGTGATAAAATCGGTATAAATTTTATCACTGAAAACAACGCGTTTATTTACATTGAACAGAAAAACGTTAACAACGTTTCATATTCGGTTGTTGCATCGGACATTATAAAGGGAAGTCTTCACACAAAAGACAATAACGACTTTCATTTTGAATTTATTTTTATTTCGCAGAATACGGTTCTTATAAGAACACCCAAATGTGCAAGACTTTGCGTCAGATTCAGCGAAGATGCAAACGTTACAAAAAATGAAAATCTTGTTTCATTTGAATTTGAAAATGAAAAATACGCACTTTATTCACAGTCAAACGAAGACTACATAATCTCTGCATTTTCATACGGAAACGACAGTGCGGAAGATGCGAAAAAGTGCTTTACAACAGATATAAACTGTGAGGTTTCAAAGAAACTTTCATACTTTAACAGTGTTCCGATTGCCGAAAACATCGGAAAAGATACGGAAATGCTTTACTACAAATGTTTTTCCGTTTTAAAAAGTATGATATATTCGCCGGAGGGGGTTTTTAAAACAAAATGGACTTCACCCGACAAAGTGCCTCACAAAAAAATGTGGCTCTGGGACAGTGTGTTCCACTCTCTTGCATTAAGACATTTATCGCCCGATCTTGCAAAAGAAGCAATTTATGCGGTTTTGGACACTCAAAGAGAAGACGGTATGATACCGCACATGTCATCTCCCGAAAAGATTTCGCAAATCACACAGGCGCCCGTTCTTGCATGGGGCATTTTGGAGCTTTACAAATTTACAAAAGATATGACAATCCTCACCGACACGTATGACAGGCTGAAAAAATACATTCAGTGGAATATGGAAAACCGCGACGAAAACAACAATTATCTTTACGAATGGTTTATTGACGATACAAGCGTAACTTGCAGATGCGGCGAATGCGGTATGGACAATTCACCGCGTTTTGACAATGTCACAAAAATGGATTGCATAGACTTTTCGTGCTTTATGGCAAAAGAAGTGCAGTGTCTTTCCGAAATTGCACAGCTTTTGGACAAGCAGGGTGAGCATATTTACTGGGACGTTATTTTTGACAGAATCAAAAAGTCTATAAACGACGTACTCTACTGCAAAGAAGACGGGTTTTATTATGATGTTATCCTTTCCGATAACAGTTTCAAAAAAGTCAAAGCGGTTTCGTCATTCCTTCCCCTTTTTGCAGGTGTGTGTGACAAAAACCAGGCTTATGAGCTTTTAAAACATTTGAAAAATGAATTTAACACTCCGTTTGCAATTCCAAGCATTGCGTCCGACGATGAAACATTCGGGTCGGATATGTGGAGAGGTCCGGTATGGATAAATTACAACTATCTTATTGCAAAAGGACTTTACAATTACGGTTTTAAAAGCGAAGCTGACGAAATAATTGAAAAAACAATTGCAGTAATGTCAAAATGGTATAAAAATGACGGCGTTATCTACGAATATTACGACAGCAGCGATGTTCTTTCGCCTTCGCGTCTTAACAGAAAAGGACACGCGGTATTTCCGTATATGCCGCACATCAAAATGCAGACAATCAAAGATTACGGCTGGAGCTGTGCTCTGGCAAT
>CABUQL010000130.1 GCA_902493665.1 uncultured Eubacteriales bacterium | reverse complement strand
GGTTATAATCAGATTGCCGCAATTTTTGAAGAAACGGCAAACAATGAAAAAGAACACGCTAAAATGTGGTTTAAACTCTTAAACGGCATCGGCACAACCGCCGAAAACTTAAAAGCAGCTGCAGAAGGCGAAAACTACGAATGGACAGATATGTATGATGGTTTTGCAAAAATCGCCGAAGAAGAAGGCTTTGACCATATCGCATTTTTGTTCAGAGGCGTTGCAGCAATTGAAAAAGAACATGAAGAAAGATATAAAAAACTTCTTAATAACGTTGAAAATGAACTTGTATTCTCAAAAGACGGCGATGCAATCTGGCAGTGTGCAAACTGCGGTCATATCGTTGTAGGTAAAAAAGCCCCCGAAGTATGTCCTATATGCGCACATCCGAAGGCATATTTCCAGGTTAAAGCAGAAAACTATTAATTAGAATTTGTTTTAAAGATTAAGACACCAAAAACCAAAACCTGTGCCTAAATCTTCAGCACAAAGAAAATAACCCATCCGTAATAAAAGAAGTGTTACGGATGGGTTTTTAATTTACAAATATAAGATTTCGTTTTTTTAGGCGGTTATCGCTTTTAAATTTTATGATAACGCCGTATTTTTCTTTAAAATAATTTGTATTTGATTTTTTTACACCGACGGCTTTTGAAATTTCTCTGCCGTTTATGCGGATTTTAAGCGTGCAATTTGAGATTTTGTGTTTTTTCACGTATTTTTCAATTAAATCTTTGTATATAATGCTTTCACACATTTCGCGAAATGCCCCGTGATACGGACCTATAACCGTGTTTTCGTTAATTTCGTCGGTAGTCTGAAGTCCCACACGCACAATATTGATATTTGCATCGTAAAACATTTTCATAATTTTTGCGCACAGACTAACTGCATCTTCCACCCGTGCAGGTTTGTATGTACCGCTTTCGTACATGTCAAAAAGACGAGTTCCTTTGATTACAAGCGTCGGATAAATTCTTACACAGTCGGGTTTTAAAGATATAATATCCTTTGCGGTTTTAATTGCTTTTTCGTCTGTATCATACGGAAGATGCGTCATCATTTGAAGGCCAAGACCGATTTTTGCTTTTTTTATTTTTTTTGCCGCATCAAAAACGTCTTTTTTTGTGTGTCCTCTGCCGCTTTTTAAAAGAACAAAATCGTCTGTTGACTGAACGCCGAGTTCAATCATAATAAAGCGGCAATCTTTCATAAATTTTAATGTTTCATCATCAATGCAGTCGGGACGCGTCGAGCATCTTACGCCGTTTACTCTTCCGCTTTCCACATATTCTTTTGCCATAAGACAAAGCTTCGTAAAAACGTCTTTTTCAATGGCGGTAAAGCTTCCTCCGAAAAAGGCAATTTCAACAAACCTGTCTTTTTTGCTGCCTTTTTTTTCGATTTCAAAAAGTGTTTCGTCGATTGTCTTTTTTGCGTTTGAAATTATTTTATCGGCTTCTTTATCCGTAAGTTTTATTCCCGTAATTTTTTTCTGGTTGCAAAAAACGCAATCGTGCGGACATCCTAAATGCGGAATAAAAACCGGTATATTGTAATGTGTCATTTTTTTCTCCGAATCAGTATTTTTGTGAGGGTGCATTAAAATTTTGGAATCAGATAGTGAATACTTTGAAAAACTATCTTTTTTTAATATTATAAAATGTGGCTTTTAAACTTCTTTCTTATCGGGTGCAAGTGCCACAAATGCTGACTTTGCGGCGTGCTGCTCCGCTTTTTTCTTTGATTTTGCTTCGGCGCTTTTGTACTGTTTTCCGTCAACAACCGCGCACACACTATACGTTCTGTCGTGGTCGGGGCCGGTAACTTTTATGAGCTTATATGAAACGCTTTTTTCGTTTTGCTGGCAAAATTCCTGCAGAGCCGTCTTGTAATTTTTGTTATCGCCGGTTTCGGTTTGATTTTCATCGATAAGATGTGCAAAAAACGAAAGTACAAACTTTTTTGCGGTTTCAAAATCACTGTCAAGAAAAACCGCCGCAATAACAGATTCAACCGCATCGGACAAAATTGATGCACGCTCGCATCCGCCCGATTTTTTTTCGCCGCCGCTCATATAAAGATATTTTCCCAAATTCCAGTCCTTTGCAATTTTTGCAAGCGAATCTTCACAAACGACGATTGAGCGGATTTTTGACATTTCACCCTCGTCTTTTAAAGGATAATTTTTGTAAAGATACTCGGCAGTAACAAATCCCAAAACGGAATCTCCCAAAAATTCAAGACGTTCGTTGCTGTTTTCGTCCTTTGTTTTGTTGCTGTTAAGATATGATTTGTGTATGAGCGCGGTTTTTAAAAGTTCTTTGTTTTTAAAAGTATATTTTATTGTATTTTCAAGCGTTTCCATATCATATTTTCCTTTTATAAGATTTTAAAAATAAAACGGGGAGCTTAAAATTAAAAAGCCCCCCGAAAGATGTCTGAAACATAAACAAAAAAACATTTTATGCGTACGTTTCCGTTGTCAAGGCACCAAGAAAAGCCAAAACCCGATATGGGTTATAAAGACAACCCGTTATTCGGATTTACGTTTTTAGTGCCAAAAGCGATAAATATTATTCAACGTTGTTTTTAATGTACTCAACTGCATCGCCGACTGTTACGATTTTTTCAGCAGCCTCTTCGGGAAGTTCAAAATTAAATTCCTCTTCCATTGCCATTATAAGTTCAACCATATCCAATGAATCGGCGCCCAAATCATCAATAAAAGAAGCTTCCATAGTAACGTCGTCCTCGCTAACGCCGAGCTGTTCAACGATAATATCTCTTACTTTTTCAAACATCAAAAATCACCTCCGTTAATTTTTTACCCTTAAAGAAGGCATTTAAACACCAAAATATGGTTTTTAAAGACAGACGCATTTTAAAGACCGTTCATTTCATTTGCAGATCTTACAGGGGCAGGTACGAAAGCAAAGTCGGGCATATCGTTAAAACATTCGTGCAGAACATCAAAAACGTTATCTGCGCAAACAATTTCAAGATTAAACTTTTCAAAGATTTTCTGATAGTTTTCTCTCGGAATTATTACTTTTTTAATGCCGTATTTTGCAGCTGCTTCAAGTTTTTCGTAAACACCGCCGACGCCTTTAATGTGGCCCAGTACCGAAAGTTCGCCGGTAATTGCGGTGTAGCATGAAACATTCTTTTTTAAAACAGCCGAATATATTGCGGTAAATATAGCCGCACCTGCCGAAGGCCCGTCTACCGGAATGCCCCCGGGGAAGTTTATATGGATATTATAATCACTTATTTCAAATTTTGCAATACTTTTTATTACAGTTATTGCATTTTCTATAGAATTTTTTACCATACTGCGTTTTTTGAGCCTTCTCATTTTGCCCTCAAACTCTTCTTCTTCAACGATTCCCGTGATTTTTACCCTTCCGTTTCCCTTTTTAACTTTATATGCACTGCATTCTATTTCCATAACCATTCCGCACGAAAAATTTGTGACGGAAAGACCGTTTACCACTCCGGCTTCTGTTTTTTCGGTTATTTTTCCGAAATTCGACGGTGCGCATTTTTTTGATTCCAATACCCATTCAATGTCTGTAATTTCAATTTTGTTTCGCATTTCAAGCTGGGCAAAGCTTATGCACATCTGAACGATGTTTACCGCCTCGCGTCCGTTTTTTGAATATCGGGCGATAAGTGATGTTCCGCCGTCGCAGATATTAAATCCGCTTTTTAATACGGCATTTTTAACGATTTTTTCAAGATCGCAAAATCCGAGCGGTTTAAAATATATTTCAACACATCTTGAGCGTATGGCTTCGGGAATGTCCTCGGGCATATGCGTTGTTGCGCCTATAAGCCTGAAATCCGCCGGCAGTCCCTCTTTAAAAATTTTGTGGATATGCGGAGGAATGTTTTTGTCGCCGCTTGCGTAATATGCGCTTTCAAAAAATACCCTTCTGTCTTCAAGCACCTTTAAAAGACGGTTAAGCTGCATCGGGTGAAGCTCGCCGATTTCGTCTATAAAAAGTATTCCGCCGTGCGCCTTTGTCACTGCTCCCGGTTTTGGCTGCGGTATTCCTGCCGCTCCGTATGCGCCCGCGCCCTGATAAATCGGGTCGTGAACAGAGCCTATAAGCGGGTCTGCAATACTTCTTTCGTCCCAGTGCATTGTTGTTGCGTCGGTTTCTATGAATTTGCTGCTTCTTGTAAACGGCGATGTACTCATTTTTTTAGCCTTGTCCAAAATAACACGTGCGGCTGCGGTTTTTCCCACTCCCGGAGGGCCGTAGATTATAACGTGCTGAGGATTAGGCGAGCAGATTGCGGCGCTCAGCGCTTTTATTGCGTCCTCTTGTCCTATTATTTCGTTTATCGATGACGGACGTGTTTTTTCGCAAAGCGGCGGTGTAAGACTTTTTTCTTCAAGTTTTTTAATGTTTTCAAGTTCTTTTTTGCTGTCCGCTAAAATTGCATTTTTTGACGACTGCCGGTCTAAAAGCTGCGACAGAAAATAAACTGCCACTATAGCCGAAAAGAAAATCTGCAGATATATTATTATTGTATTTCCCATTTTCAACCTCCAAAGTGCCGTAATTTAATGTTATTTTTGTCAAGAATAATGAAATTATTCCAAAGCAAACATTTATATTGAATTTTTTTGTAAAATGTTTTATAATAAAA
>CABUQL010000129.1 GCA_902493665.1 uncultured Eubacteriales bacterium | reverse complement strand
GTTGTTTTTGTAATATGCAACAACGATACTTGCATTTTTTGCGCATAATCCGTCATTTTTAACCGTTATTTCTGCTTTGATTCCGTCTTTAATTGATTTTGCAAGCGTTGTTTCGTTTGAATTAAGGTCAACGGTTTTTGCACTTACAAAGCTTACGTCCAAAAGAGTTGCAACAAACGGATATGCCGGGATATCGGTATCGTTTGAAAGATTTCCGCCCAAAGTCTGCCCGTCCGACGAAAGCCCCACATAACAGTATCTTACCGAAACGGGATTAGTTATGCTATCGGCCGAAACAATAACGGTTTCGCCGTCTGTTTTCGCATCTGCCGGGATGAAATTCACGCCATCGGAGGAAATTTCAAATCCCGTAAGCACATCTTTTCCGTCGTCAATTTTAAGTCCCGTGCCGACATGTTTAAACTTTATAACTGCCTTATCTCCCGAAACGCTCATGGAATCGTATTCGGGGCCGCACCATTCGTTAAATTCATTTCCGAACTCGCCCGCATAATAATTTGCCGCGGCAGCCCTGAAAATTCTGTATCCCACAGGCATTTTATTCCTGGGATGAATCGGTCCCATATCGGCTGTTTCTTTGCCGTTAGGACCTTCGTTTTCGGTTGCGATAAGATAAACATTCTTGTTTCTCTTTGCCGCTTCAAGCTGAATTTCACGCATTTGGGCAAAGTTTGAGTTATTATACGGCGCAAGCTGAACACTGAAAACATTCAAATTTTCATCGCCGTAATTTTCACGCCACATTTTTACAAGATCATCAAACATACTGCCGTAAACCGAAAAGTATTTAGCCTGCGCGTTTTCCTCACCCTGATACCACATAATCATACTTACGGGAAGTTTTCTCATAGGATAAAACATTGCATTCCAGCAAGCCGAAGGAACACGTCCCGCACCGTTGGGAGCAGATTCTATACCCGATTTTTTTATACTTTCAAGAGCATCTGCAAATTCTTTGTAGTCAGGATTACCGTAAATCACTTCTTCATTAAGCCATGCCTCTATCGGCGTTCCGCCGTATGCCATATCCAAAAGACCTATTGCAATATCTTCTTTTTCCTTAAAATAATCGTAAAGATAGTATGCCGCATAATATGCCGTTCCCGTAATCATTCCTACACTGTCGGGTTTTGACAAAATCCATGTCCCGCCCGAAACATCGCTTTTTTTCTCAAGCGAGCCGACATTGTTCTGGTCAAAAAATCTGATATCGTAATTTTCGCAGATATTTTTCATATCGTTGTAATTTTCGGTTGCGTTAAGCCTTATCTGCATATTTGACTGTCCTGCACAAAGAATAACCTCGCCTACGGCAATATCCGTATAATCATAAGCAACACTTCCGTCGGAAAGCGACATTGTAAGGCCCTTCTGAGCTTTTAAAGGCTCAAAAGAAACCTCCCAGTTTCCGTTTGAATCAACCGCCGTGCTTTTTGTAACACCGCCGAGCGTAACCGTTATGTTTGTTCCCGCATCATCATGAGTTCCCCATACGGGAATAGGTTTGTTGCGCTGAAGTACGCATTTATTTGCAAAGTATGACGCAGGTGCAAACTTCGGTACAAAAACTTTTATATCGTCAACGTAAAACTGCGTAATTCTGTTTTCGGTTTTATCTCTTTGGTCAAATGCTATATGGTTTGTTAAAAACACGGTGCCGCCTGAACTTGTAAATGTTTTTACCGCAGTTTTAAATACAATTTTATTCCACTTTCCGCCTTCAACATCAAATGTTTCGGGTCCCTGTGCCCAATAGCTGTTTGAGTTTTCATCGCCTTTGACGCCGATTCTCATGTTACCCGTTTGGTTCGGATAAACATACATTTCAACATAATAATCCTTTCCTATGTCTTCATCGGAAAAAACATCAAGAAGGCAAACTCTTGAAGAACTTGAATCAAATTTTGAAAAATTTAAGCTTTTGCTTCCGTTTTGGGTATGATTAATGTCTGAAGAAACAGACAGCGACGCACCGTTGCTTTTCTTTATATCCAAATTGTCCGCCAAAACGGGATTATCTTCAAAATCAAACGTACGGCTTTTTGAAAAATATGATTTTTCGCTTACTTCTTCTATTTTAATGTCATCTATAAAATAGTTGTCGCTGCTGCCGATTGCACCTGAAACAAATTTAATGTTTAATCCGTCGGTATATTTGGAAGCGTCATAAGTAAACTGCAGTGTTAATTTTGTCCATTCTTCTTTATTTATTGTCGGATATACAGATTCAATTTCATTTGCGTTTGTCCCGTTTATCGTTCCCATTCTGAGGCTTAAAGCTGTCTGCGACGATACAGGTTTATAATACACATAAGATGTAAGCTCATATATATTTCCGTCCTCAAAAAGAGCCTGCTCGCCTGAGCTCAAGAGAAACTTACAACCCATAAACTGCGTCTGGGTACTGTTTGCGCTAAAACACGCCTTTGCACTGTATGTACCGCTGTGCACAAACGTATTTGCAAGCCGGGGCACCGCTCCGTTTCCCGCACTTGCGGCTATGCTTGCCGGAAGATTTGTTCCGACGCTTACAGACGTATTTTCAAACCCCTGAAAAGCTACGTAATCTGCCGCAAATGACACACTCGTATTTACGCAAAACGAAAAAACGAGCAGCATTGTTAACACAAAACACAACATCCTTTTCATTATATATATCTCCTTTACATCCAAAATTCATTTTTGTAATTAAATTTTATCACGCCATAATTTTTATGTCAAAAGTTTGATGTTTTTTAATTAAGATGTACCGCATTTTATATTAAAATATACCCTTATTTAATAAAATGGTGTGTCAAAATCACATAAGAATGAAAAAACGAGAAAAAAACAAGGCCGTTTAAAAAGTCAATTGACTTTTAAACGGCCGATTTTCATTTTATTAATCTTATTTTATTTTCCTAAATATGCCTTTTTAACCGCATCGTTTTGCAAAAGCTCTTCTCCGCTTCCTGTAAGCGTTATTTCACCGGTTTCGAGAACGTATCCTTTGTCGGCGATTTTAAGAGCCATATTTGCATTTTGCTCAATAAGAAGAATTGTTACTCCCTGCTTATTGATTTCTTTTATTATATCAAATATTCCCTTTACAACAAGAGGTGCAAGTCCGAGCGACGGTTCGTCCATCATAAGAATTTTCGGTCTTGACATAAGCGCTCTTGCAACGGCAAGCATCTGCTGTTCGCCGCCCGAAAGCGTTCCCGCAAGCTGCCAGTGACGTTCTTTAAGTCTGGGAAACAAATCGTAAACCCATGCTATATCGTCATCAAGCTTGTCTTTTCTTAAATATGCACCGATTTTTATATTTTCAAGCACCGTAAGATTAGGAAATACTCTTCTTCCTTCGGGAACAAGCGTAACACCCGTTTTTACGATTTCATCGCTTTTCTTTCCCAAAAGCTCTATTCCGTCGTTTGTTATTGAGCCTTCCTTTGCATTAACAAGACCTATAATAGCCTTAAGCGTTGTGCTTTTTCCGGCGCCGTTTGCTCCGATAAGCGTAACAATGCTTTTGTCCGGCACATCAAACGAAATGCCTTTTACGGCTTCAATACCGCCGTAATTAACCTTAAGATTATCAATTTTAAGCATCGTCGCTCACCCCCAGATATGCGTCAATAACACGCTTATTATTTTGGATTTCCTCTGCAGTTCCTTCGGCAATAAGCTTTCCGAAATCGAGCACATAAATTCTGTCCGAAATTTTCATAACAAGATCCATATGATGCTCAATCATAAATACCGAAAGTTTGTATTCATCTTTAATCTGAAGTATAAAGTCGGTAAGTTCTTTTGTTTCCTGCGGATTCATACCTGCCGCCGGTTCGTCCAAAAGAAGTATCTTCGGATTTGTTGCAAGCGCTCTTGCAATTTCAAGACGTCTTTGCTGACCGTAAGGAAGCGATGAAGCGGCATCGTCTTTAAACTTATACAAATCGAATTTATCCAAAAGAAGCTTTGTTCGTTCTCTCATATATTTTTCGCTCTTTATTGCATTGGGAAGTCTTAATGCTGCGGAAAACATATCGAGTTTTGAATTCATATGATATGCTATAAGAACATTTTCAAAAACCGTCAAATCCTTAAAAAGACGGATGTTCTGGAAAGTTCTTGCCATGCCGAGTTTTGTTATTTTGTCGGGAGTCTGCTCTTTTACGTTTTTATATTTTCCGTTGTTTTGACCTTTGTAAAGCTTTTTCATTTTGCCCTGAGGGTGATTTGAAATAACTTCTTTTCCTCCAATCAAAACTCTGCCGTTTGTGGGAGCATAAACGCCTGTTATAACGTTAAAAGCAGTTGTTTTTCCGGCACCGTTTGGACCTATTAAAGCAACAATTTCTCCCTCGTCAATTTTAAGCGAAAGGTTATCTACGGCAACAACGCCGCCAAACTGCATTGTTATATCTTCAACACGAAGTAGATTACTCATCGGCGCCGCCTCCCGTCTTTGCTTTTTTGTTAAATCTTAAAAAGTTTGCTATGCCGTCCCACGAAAATTCGTTCATACCCATAATTCCGCGTCTGTAGAACAAAACTATAACCATAAGCAGAATTGAGAATATAACCATTCGAAGTCCGGGACGGAAAATCGGAATCGATACTCCGCCGATTGTCATAGGATTATCGAAGAATCTGAGCCATTCTTTGCCTGCCGTTATAAG
>CABUQL010000128.1 GCA_902493665.1 uncultured Eubacteriales bacterium | reverse complement strand
GAAACAAGACCTCCGTGCTTAGGAAAAGACCTTTTATTAATGGAGAAAAAATTCGGCAGCGATTTAATTAAAGTTTTTGATAAAAATGCAAGAGGAATTTTAAATCTTTAGTTTGATTTTAAGTGTTTAAAATGATTTCTAAAACTTTATTGCGATTTTTAATATCTTAGATTATTTAACTTGAGTTTTGTGATTTATTAAGGTTTTTAATTTGCTTTTGCAATGCAAAATTTATGCACATATGTCGCTTAAGATGTATGTGCTTTTATGTGGAAATGTGGTGTACCGATGAAACTTACAAACAGATTATATGCGGTTTCCGATATGATAGATAAGTGCGATGTTCTCGCCGATATCGGCACCGACCATGCATATATTCCGATTTACTGCCTTGAAAATAAAATCTGCTCGGGTGCGATTGCGTGCGACATAAACGAGGGTCCCGTAAAGGTTGCGCAGAAAAACATTGATAAATACGGTTTTTCGGGCAAAATAACAACAAGACTTTCAAACGGCTTTGAAAACATAAAAAAAGGCGAAGCCGACACCTTTGTTATAGCCGGAATGGGCGGACTTTTGATTATCGACATTTTAAAAGCGGGATATGATAAAATCTGCGATGATACATCTTTAATTTTGCAGCCGATGATTGCCGTTTATGAACTCAGAAAATATCTTTGCGAAAACGGATTTGAAATTACGGATGAATCGCTGGCAAAAGAAGAAAACAAAATTTACAATATAATAAAATGCAAAAAGGGAAAAATGAGTCTTGCGGAAGATAAGCTTTACACAGGCTTTGACTTTCTGAAAAATAAGAAAGATTTGTTTTTTAAGCATCTTGACAAAAAAATTTACACAACAAAAAAAATAATTAACGGATTAAAAAAATCCGAAAATACAAAAGACGAATTAACGCATTATGAAACGGTGCTTTCGTATTATGAGTCGGCAAAGGAGAGTCTTAAAAATGAAGGTTAAAGATATTGCGTATCATATTGAAAAGCTTTGTCCCAAAAGCCTTGCGTGCGAGTGGGATAATGTAGGACTTTTAATCGGAAATGCCGAAAACGAGGTTACAAAAATCCTTGTTACGCTTGATGTTGATATATTTGTAGTCCGCGAGGCGATAGATTGCGGAGCGAATTTAATTGTTTCGCATCACCCTTTAATGTTTAATGCAATAAGGCGTCTTACAGAGCAGGACGCATCGCAAAAAGTGCTTATGGAGCTTGTTAAAAACGATATTTCGCTTTACAGCGCGCACACAAATTTAGATGTTGCGCCGGACGGATTAAACGATTTTCTTGCAAAAAAACTCGGGTTTGCAGATATCGAAATTTTGGAGCCGACGGGCGAATATGACGGAAAAATATGCGGATTCGGACGCATTTTTGAACTTGATGAGCCGAAAAAGCTTATTGAAATCGTAAATGACTGCAAAGATAAGCTTAATCTTTGCGCCGTCAGATACTGCGGTGATGATGACATAAAAATAAAGCGAATTGCCGTAAATTCAGGCGGCGGAACAAGCAGTATGAACTGTTGTTTTGAAAAAAATGTTGACCTTTTTATAACAGGCGACTTTAAATACAATGTGCTTCGCGACGCTTGCGAAAATAATCTTGCCGTAATTGACGCAGGGCACTACAACACGGAGGTTATCGTAAAAGACTTGTTTTTCGATTACCTTTCCGATAAATTCGGCAGAGATATCATTATAAAAAGCCGAAAAAATATTGATATAGTTAAAATTTGTGAGTAAACCTAATAGCCGCAGATACAAGCCGAAAGGCTGTATATGAGGAAAGTCCGGGCATCACAGGGCAGGGTGCCGGGTAACTCCCGGTGGAGGCGACTCTAAGGAAAGTGCAACAGAAAATAACCGCCGCATTTTTGCGGTAAGGATGAAAAGGCGAGGTAAGAGCTCACCGCGGATTGGGTAATCAATCCGGCGTGTAAACCCCATCCGATGCAACACCGTGTAAGAGAGATTTATATTTGCCCGATATTCTCTCAATAGAGGTGGCTTGAGTTGTGTAGAGATATACAACCTAGACAGATGGCTATTCAGACGACAGAACCCGGCTTACTGTTTGCTCACAATTTTAAAAAAACTCCCGTTTTTTCGGGAGTTTTTATTTTATAATGATATATTGTTTTAAAATAAGTTTTGCTTCTATGCTTTTTATGGTTGATATTTTAAGGATGCCATTCAAAAACTGCTTTTGGCAAAACGTCTTTTTATGCTTTTTAGTATTGTCACTTTAAGACTGTCATGAAAGTTGTTATGAACTATGCAAATCACTATAAGTTTTTGCAAGCAGTTTTAATTTTCGCCCGTAATGCAGACCGAGCACGGCAAGTAATTTTTCAAAACTTCTTTGGATTCGACTTTCATTACGCCTTTTTTGTTTTTAATGTATTTGCAGTCCTTTTTGTGATACTTTTTTCCGTGCGGGGTAACGTAAAATGCATTGTCGTTTGCGTCTCTGCCGTCGGAGACGGTATTTTTAAAACCGGTTCCGTCAGCATAAATGCCATTTTCGGAATTTGTATCTCTAAAGTTGCTCGCATCGCTGACACTGCTTGTGCCGCCGACACCGTCAGTTTCGGTAATACCATCAAAACCGGTTGCATCGGGACGTCCGCCCATATACCACGTGATACACGAAATTGTGGAACAAACAATAACCGCAACAGCTCCGATTATAAACTTTTTAAGTGACACAGAATTGTTTTTGCCGTTATTTTTGCTTTCATCTTTATCGCCGTCATAATCAAATTTCATATCTTTGCACGGCGAGATCCACGCTTTTTTCGGTTTTGCGTGCTCCCAGTATTCCTCTGCACGTCCGATCGGAATTTGCGCAAATGATGCCAAATCGCCGGCAGACTTAAGATAGGACGGAATCCGAGAATGCGGGCATATCAAAAGGCATGCCAGCATATTTGCCTCATATTCGTTTTCTGCATTGTTTTCCCTGTGTTTGAGCAAAAAATGCGATATTTCGTGAAACATATAAAACTGCCAGAACTTTGATGACGAATCAATGTAAATTATCGGTTTTGTTTCGCCATCGCCGCCGTTATTAACAAGCGCAGCGGGGCATCCGTTGAGCGTCGGATCGCTTGCGTTTGAAAATTTATACGGAATATGCAGAGCTTTTGAGAGCAAAAACGGATTTTTGGGAATGTCGTCACCCTCAAGTACAAATTCATCTGCAATTTTTTTAAGTTGTTCATAGCTTTTTTTCATATTTGTCTGTCGTCGTGCACCAAAAAACAAAGCCTGCGCCTTATTTTTTTTGTGCGAAGCCTTTCATCAATTGTGTAAAAATGTCGTGAACAAGTCTTTTAAAACGGTTGAGTGCCTTTTTGAAAATCTTACTTCCAGGATTCGATTAAGCTTTTAAGGAGCGCAAGCTGCTCATCTGTAAATTCATTTTTTGTGATAAGCGAAATAACTTCGCGCTTTTTTTCGTCCGTTACATTTCCCGAATAGTAAAGTGTTGTGCCTGCCTGACTGCGGATATTTGTTCTTCCGTAAAGATAGTCTATTGAAACGTTAAAGTAATCGGCAATTTTAACGAGCATATCGTCATAGTTTTTGCCGCCTCTTATTCCTTGTTCGTAATGTCCTATGGAACGGGGATTTACGTCAATTAATTTTCCAAGTTGTGCCTGTGTCAAGCCGCTTTCATCTCTCAATTTTTTAAGTCTTTCTGAAATCATTTTCATCACCGGTTTTTTTTATCAGTGTAGTAGTTTTTTAGTTCCTCTCCAAGAACTGCAACCAATACAGGCACATAAATTTTAGTGTGCTCTGATTGGTATAATTACTTTAAAATATTGTACTACAAATTTTGAAATATGTCAACAAATTAACTTTAAATTTACAAATAAATATTTTTTTACATGTTTTAAGCGTTTTAATGCGAATTTATCATACCGATTTTTTAAAAAAATCAAAAAACTTTGCAAATAATACTTTGGTATGATACATTTGTGCAAATCTGCGCTATAATATTAATGCTAATGCAGAAAAGGTTTTGAAAGTACGGTGGGTGCGGTGAACGATATCGTTATGATAAGCAAAAATATTGAGAAAAAATTTAATGATTTTATTTCGGGCGGACGTATTCTCCTTTTTGAGGTATCAGGGGATTCGGAAAAACAACACTGCACATGCGTTTGCAAAATCATGCGGTACAAAGGTTTTTGAAATTTATGCAAACGAAACGGATTTTAACATAGATTTTGAAAAGAATAATTTTGATATTTTTTTGGTTGAAGATATTCACAATATCAGAGGCACGGCGAAATATCAGAATTTGTGTGCGATTGTGAGAAACTATCCCGAAAAAAGATTAGTTTTTACAACAAGAGGCACAATAGGTTCATACGGCGGAGCGGTGCTTGTGATACTTTAAAAAAATTTATCAGGAAAAGAACTCGAAGGTTTTGCAAAAAGTCATTAAAGAGGTGAGGGCACAGGCGGTTTTTATTCCGGCTTTTTAAAGCCCAAGCGCAGTTATTATAAAAAAGACGGTTTTCGTTCCGGAACTGTTGACATTTATCTAAAAATGTAGTATTATATAAGGTGTTTGGATTTGAATTCAACAAAAAACAACAGGGCTGCAATGTTAAAACAGAAAACAATTTACAATTAATCTATAAGAGAC
>CABUQL010000127.1 GCA_902493665.1 uncultured Eubacteriales bacterium | reverse complement strand
GAAAATGACAAAGAGCTTATAGTTTGCGGCGATACAATAGGCGTAAAACTTTATGCGGACGGGATTTTGGTTGTCGGCATAAGTGAGTTTGAAAATGATAAGGGCGTGATGGTATCTCCTGCAAAAAAAGCGGGAATAAAATCGGGCGATCTTATAAAAAAAGTTAACGGCAAAAAAGTTGAAAAAATTTCGGATTTTACAATTGAGGTAAATAAAAAAGATACGGTCAGCATCACGGTTTTCCGCGACGGTAAAACTTTTGAAAGCAAAATTAATGCTCAGTTGCCGAAAGATGAAAAGACAAAAAAACTCGGCATCTGGGTTCGCGACAGTACGGCAGGAATAGGAACGCTTACTTTTTATGATCCCGAAAACGGGACATACGGCGCTTTGGGGCACGGCATAACCGATATCGACACCGGTGAAATTATGCCGTCGCACGGCGGTAAAATTACAAGAGCAAACGTTGTATCGGTAAAAAAAGGTGTGAGGGGCGTGCCCGGCGAGCTTCAGGGAGTTTTTATAAATAACAATGTCGGAGATATTTTTCAAAACACAAAATACGGAATTTACGGCAAAATGCAAAAACCTTCATCGTTTTTGCACGGCAAACTTATGCGCGCGGCGCCAAAAGACGAAGTTAAACAGGGAGGTGCGTATATTCTGTCAAACGTTGACGGCAGCGGTGTAAAAAAATATGAGATAGAAATTTTAAAAGTTTTAAAACAAAACGGTCTTTCAACAAAGGGTATGGTAATAAAGGTTACAGACGAAACCTTAATAGAAAAATGCGGCGGAATTGTTCAGGGAATGAGCGGAAGCCCCATAATTCAGGACGAAAAAATCATCGGTGCGGTAACTCATGTTTTTGTAAATGACCCTACAAGAGGATACGGAATTTTTATAGATACAATGCTTAGGCACACGGGAGTCGAACCCGATATGCCCTGTAATTAAAAAATCACCATCTTTTTGAACCGTTGTCCTTGCAAGGCACCAAGCCTTGCTTCGTCCGCCGAAAACAAAAATATAATAATTTTTTTGCATACAAGGGCGGAGAGTTTAAAAAGAGTAATACGGCAAAAACAAACCGCAGTAAAATGAAAAAACTAAAAATCATCTTACTGCGGTTTTAATTAATATTCCAAAACAAGTGTAAACGGACCGTCATTTTCGAGCGATACCTTCATATCGGCTCCGAAAACTCCGCATTGCGTATCGGAAAAGTTTTTTCGGCAGATGTTAACAAACTCATTATACATTTTTTCGGCAAAATCGGGTTTTGCGGCCTCTGTAAAGCTTGGTCTGCTGCCTTTTTTGCAGTCGGCATAAAGCGTAAACTGCGATACAACAAGCACGCTGCCGTCAACATCTTTAATCGACAGATTTATTTTGTCATTTTCATCGGAAAAAACTCTGAGATTTTTAATTTTCTGTATTGTTTTTTCGCATTTTTCCAAAGTGTCATCGGACGATATTCCCAAAAGCAAAAGATACCCTTTGCCGATACTTCCTTTAATTTCGCCGTCAACCGTTACCGATGCTTTGTTTACCCTTTGAAGTACTATTCTCATTTAAATCTCCTTTGCAAACTGTATTTTGCACAAATGTGCATATAAACCGCCTTTTGCCAAAAGCTCTTCGTGCGTGCCGAGTTCTGTTATTTTTCCTTCTGAAAGGACGGCTATTTTATCGGCATTTTTTACCGTTGAAAGCCTGTGTGCAATAATTATCGTTGTTCTGTTTTTTGAAATTTTGTCGATTGACTGCTGAATAAGACGTTCTGTTTGCGTGTCAACCGCAGCGGTTGCTTCGTCTAAAATGAGAATCGGCGTGTTTCGCAAAACGGCTCTTGCAATCGAAAGTCTTTGTTTCTGACCTCCCGAAAGTCTGACGCCCCTCTCGCCGATATATGTGTCGTACCCGTTCTCGGTTTTCATTATAAATTCGTGGGCATTTGCTGCTTTGGCGGCATTTATAACATCTTCGTACGATGCATTTTCACATCCGTATTTGATGTTGTCATATATCGTTCCGTTAAAAAGAAAAACGTCCTGCAAAACTGCGCTGATGTTGTTTCGCAAAGATGACTGCGTAACTTTTTTTATGTCGTGTCCGTCAATTTCTATAACGCCTCCTGTCGGGTCGTAAAACCTTGAAACAAGGCTTATAAAAGTCGTTTTTCCAACTCCCGTCGGTCCGACGAGTGCCAGTGTTTCTCCCTCATTTACGGTAAGAGAGATGTCATCTAAAACCACGGCATTATTGTTGTATTTAAAAGTGACGTTTTTAAACTCGATTTTTCCTTTTACCTTTCCCATATCGTAAGCGTCGGGTGCGTCGGTAACGTCGGATTTTGTGTCTAAAATCTCAAAAATTCTTTCTGTTGCCGCCATTGCGTTCTGATAATCTTCGTTTAATCTGCCGAGCGTTGAAACGGGCTGATAAAGCTTTGACAGATAAAGGATGAAAGCCACAATATCAGCTGAATTTGATTTGCCCATAAATGCCATGTATCCGCCAAATCCTATTACCATAACCGTTCCGATGTTGTTTAAAAGCTCAATTGTCGGGTGATATACCGCGCCTTTTGTAAGAGCCTCCATAATCGTTTTGCAGTGCGAACGTGAAAACAGGGCAACTCTTTCTTCTTCGCGTTTTTGCTGATTAAAAAGCTGAATTTCTTTCATTCCCGAAATGTCGTCCTGCAAGACTGCGCTGAGTTCCGCAACTTTTTGATGAGCATTTTTGAAAATGGGACGGACCTTTACCGCATAGTACCACACCGCAACAAAAATGAGCGGCATAAGTGAGAGAGAAATAAGTCCGAGTTTTAGGTTTATTCTCAAAAGAATGACAGCAACGCTCATAAACATAAAGATGTTAACGAAAAGGTCGGGAAGAGCGTGTGCTATAAGAGTTTCAAGTGTTGCGGTATCGCTTGTTATTCTGCTCATAAGCTGACCTGTCTGCTTATCGTGATAATAGTTCATTGAAAGCTCTTCGAGCTTTTTAAAAATCATAGGACGAAGGTCTGAAATGACATTGTAAGCCGCATTATGTAAAAAGTAACTTCTCATAAACTGAAAAATCCATTGCGAGCAGTAAACAAAAAGGAGCGTTAAAGAAAGTTTTACAGAGTACTTACCCAAAAGCGGACTGTTTTCATTTATAAGCGCCAAAAGTTTTCGGATTATCTGCGGCGACACAAGCTGCATTGCCGACATTAATATAAGTCCCGCAAATCCGAGTATAAAGTATAATTTATATTTTTTCCCTATTTTAAATATTCTTTTTAAGTTTTTCATGTTATCACCTTAATTAATTTATAAGATGATTTTATCATAATTTTGGAAAGTTTTCAAACAAAATCTTAATTTTCGGCTTTTTTCTTAAAAGATTCGGAATATCTATTCTTATGATTCCTACAATGATTGAAACGAGCGTTAAAAGTTCGCAGAAACAGCCGGCGTATGATTTTACCATGAAATTATAAATAAGCCATGATGCGCTTGTTAAAAAAATCATGCATCTTACAAAAAACACATTTGTGTTTCCGTAGGCAAATGTAGATAAAACCTTTGCAAATGCAATGAGAATACTTTTAAAGCCAGACCACGTAAAAAGCGAAAAAATCAAAAATGCAGCGCTGAAAGAGTATTTTGCCAAATTTGAGTTTTTTTCTTCTCTTTCAAGCTTCATAAAAATGTAATTTCTCACGCATCCGACAATGTTCATTGCAGCGCCGGTATATGCGCCGAGCATTATGTATTGAGCGGCAAAGAAAAATTCGTTTGCCGTTCTTAAAAAAATGAGTTTTTGGTATTTTTTGCATTGAAAAGACATTACGCTTGCAATTATGCCTGCTAGTCCCAAAACCTGTGCGGTAATATTATATAAAGTCATCATCATATCCCCTTGATTTTTAGTATATTGCTATGTTACAATAAACAAAGGTTAATGTCAATAAATGTTTGAAATGTTTATAATCGAACAAATAACCGAACATAAGGAGACGGTAAAATGGCTAAAAAACGTCAGACGGAGATTTTAAAATATCTGAAAAACAAAAAAACGGCGTCGGTAAAAGAGATTGCACAAAAATTTTTTGTGAGCGAAATGACTGTAAGACGTGATTTCAAAGAGCTTGAAAATCTGGGGTATATTGAACGGTACAACGGCGGAGCAAGCTTTTTAAACGATTACAACTTTATGCCGATACGTCTTAGAAAAAGACTTCACACCGATGTAAAGAAAAGTCTTTGCGAAAAAGCCAAAAAATATATTCACGATAATATGGCGGTTTATATTGACAGTTCGTCAACGTGTCTTTACATTGTGAGCCTTCTTTCGGAATATGACGGTATTACGGTTTTTACAAATTCGGTGCAATGCCTTGTTGAAGCGTCAAAGTATAACATTAAATGTTTTATGGCGGGCGGACTTTATTTTGCGCATGATATGTGTACGGTGGGCGGAGATACAATAACATTTTTGCAAAACATAAATACTGATATAGGATTTTTTTCGGCGCTCGGAATTTCAGATGACGGAATTATAAGCGATTTTGATATCTCGCAAAATGATGTAAGAAAAGCTGCGCTTTTAAACTGTGCAAAAAAGATTTTTCTTTTTGAAACTGCCAAGCAGCACCAAAAATATCCCTATACGCTTTGCCGCACGGATGAAGCCGATGAC
>CABUQL010000126.1 GCA_902493665.1 uncultured Eubacteriales bacterium | reverse complement strand
AAAGCATTGAAAAAATATTTTATTGGCATTGATTCGGACGGTACTGCATTTGACAGTATGACGATAAAGCATTCTAAGGCTTTTATACCGGTTGCAATCAAAGTTTGGAATTTTGAAGGTATAAAAGATACCGTAACCGAAATCTGCGAAAGAATCAATCTTTTTTCAAAAACAAGGGGCGTCAACAGATTTCCCGGACTTCTTATGATGTTTGAAGAGCTTGAAGCAAAGGGTGAAAAAGTTCCCGATTACACAGCTTTAAAAGATTACATAAACTCAGGTTTCGGATTTTCAAACAGCGGTCTTGAAAGCTATATGAAAGAAAATGACGACCCGTTCCTTGAAAGTGTTATGAAATGGAGCAAAGATTCCGATGTGCTTTTTACAAAAGAAGTAGAGGGACTTATGCCGTTTAAATACGTTAAGGAAAGTCTTGAAAAAGCGCAGGAATATGCAGATATCGTTGTTGTTTCGTCCGCTTCGGGAAAAGGTCTTTTAAAAGACTGGAAAACCGGAAAAATCGATATTTACACGTCGCAGATTTTGGGGCAGGAGGCAGGAACAAAAAAAGAACAGCTTAAATCTGCCGCAGAAGGCAAGTACGATGAAGATAAGATTGTTATGCTCGGCGATGCACTCGGCGATTATGAAGCCGCAAAAAGCATAAATGCGTTGTTTTTCCCTATTTTCCCCGGAAAAGAAGAAATGGCCTGGGAAAACTTTTTAAATGAAGGTCTTGACAGATTTTTAAACGGTACGTTTAAAGGAGAATATCAAAATAAAATTCTTGATGAGTTTAACAAGATGCTTAAGTGATGAGAGGGGAAAATAAGCGGCATTATCGGCAATATGAGCCTTGAGGAAAAAGTGGGACAGCTTTGTGTTCCGATTCTTCAAAAGGATTGCTACACCGAAGATTTGAAAAAATATGTTAAAGAGTTTAATGTCGGTATGATAAGATACTGTCCGAATGCGGAGTTTGACAACGGAAGTGAAGTTGTCGGAAAACCGAACAAATATTTTTCTGCGGGCGAAACGGCCAAGTTTTTAAACGGAATACAAGAAATGGCTAAAATTCCGCTCTTTTTTGCCGTTGACCAGGAGGGAAGCACAAGAAATGATATGAACCGTGCAGGTGCGTTTGCTTATGCGGGACATATGGCGTTCGGCGCGGCTGATGATGTTAATCTTACATATGAAATTGCAAAAGCGGCAGGAAAAGAATTTCGTGCAATGGGTGTAAATCTCGTTCAGGCGCCGATTGTCGATGTTATCACTTATGAAGGCAGACGGACAATGAAAGCCGCAACATTCGGCGAAAATGTTGAAAAGGTCTGTGCTCGTGCGCTTGCAATGATGAAAGGATATAAAGACGGCGGAGTTGCTTCTATGGCAAAGCATTTCCCGGGTTACGGTTCGGTTGCGACAGACGCGCACAAGGGTGTGGCTGAAATCACAAAAGATTTTGAAAGTTTTGACAGTGAAGATATTGCGCCGATGAAGCTGCTTTTTAAAAACGGACTTAACGGAGTTATGACGGGACATGCGATCGCACATTGCCTTGACAGTGAGCATCCCGCAACTCTTTCCAAAAAAGTAATTAACGATTATTTAAGAGAAAAACTCGGATTTGACGGAATTGTTGAAACCGATGCAATGCGAATGAAGGCAATTCAGGATAGCTACGGAACGGGCGAAGCGTCTGTTATGGCAATAGAGGCCGGATGCGATTTGGTGCTTTTAAGAGGCAATATAAACCACTTTACCGAAGGATATAATGCAATACTTAATGCTGTGAAAAGCGGCAGAATTTCGGAAGAAAGACTTAACAAATCTATCGAAAGAGTACTCCGCCAAAAAGACGACATCGGTCTTTTGGATAACTTCATTTGCGACAGTGAGGCTGCTGACAAGACAGTCGGCTGCAAAGAGCACAGAGAGCTTGCAAGAAAGCTTTCCGAAAATTCGATTACGTGTCTTAAAAACAGCGATTTGCCGATTGACACTTCCAAAAAGGTTGTAACAATCAGCGTTGAACCGCAGAAAATCAAAGCGGCGGAAGATGAATTCCAGTGTGTTGAAATGCTCTACAAGGCAGTTAAAAACACATATAAAGACTCCGAATATATCATGACAAGCCTAAATCCCGATGATGAAGAAATTAAAAAAGTTTCATCTGATGAAAAGATTAAAAACAGCGATGTTGTGGTTATCGGAATATGCAACGCAATAATTTATGACAAGCAGGTAAATCTTGTTAATGAAATTACAAAAGCCGTAAACGGAAAAACGGTTGTAATTGTTGCAATGGATTCGCCGTATGACGCAGAACTTTTTAAAGATGCAAAAAACTTTGTTTGCACATACGGAGTGAGCGCAGATTCAATGTATGCCGCAGTTGATTATATGAGCGGGAAACTTACAAAAAGCGCAAAACCTCCTGTAACAATAAATTTGTAAATTTAATAAATCTTAAAAAATACATATGAGCCGGAAGTAAAAAATCATTTTGCTTTCGGCTTTTCGTTTTTTATAAATGTTGCGTTTTACTTGACAGAAACGCTCAAAAATGATACAATTACTCTGTATTTTTGTATAACTTTGAGTATTATTAAATTACATAGACAGGTTAAGGTGAGAAAATATGCAGGAACATAAGTGTCCCAAGTGCGGAAACGTTTTTTCAAGCGGCATTTGCTGTCCTAAATGCGGAACGGTATTTTTGTTTGAAAACAGTAATCAAAATGCCGAAGTAAAGCAGGATATACAAAAAATTAAAGAAAACTGCGAAATGGCAAATGAAATAATGTCAACACCGCCGAAAAACGATTATGAGCAAAGACGCCGTGAAATAATTGAAGAACTTATGAACCGCAGACGCGAGCGTGCAAAAGAGCAGGAAAGACAGCTCCAAATGCAGAATGAAGCTGAAAAACGCGAGGCGGAAGCGGCTAAAAAACGTGAAGAAATGCGCAAAGAGGCTGAAAAAAGAGCCGAAGAAGCAAGACGTCTTGCCGAGATGAAACGCATTGAAGAAGAACAAAACGAAAAAAGAAGATATGAAGAAGAGCAGAGAAAACTTGAGGCTGAAAAGTCGGCAGCGCATTTGCAAGACGCTGATTCTCAAGGTAACGAGACCGGCGAGGATTCTCACGATTCTTATGAAGCAAGCGGTATAAACGCACAAAATGCCGAATCGGAAAATGAAAACTTTGTTTCGGATAATGTCACTTCGGAAAATGATGTTTTATCCGATGCAAATTTTGCCGAAACAAAAATTTACAGAGGTTTTGCATCGCAGTTAAACAACGACGCACAAAACCAAGAGCCTTTGGTGGAAAACGGTGATGTGCAGCAGAAAGCTGAAACAGTATCGGGCGATGAGATTGAAAAACCCGAACCTGAAAACTTAAACGATGATAATGCCGAGGGCGGATACATCGGAGAAATGAACGAAAATCAGTCTGAAGATGCAGATTACGACGTTCAAGACGAATTTGAAGATGAAGCTTCACAGTACGAAGACACGGCTGCATACAGCGCAGATGAGTATAACGAAGAGTATGCGGACGATTACGGTGAAAACGTCTATGACGATACTTATGACGAATACTATTCGGACAAGTCTTTGCAGGATGACAGTTTTGCAAATGAGCAGGGCATGGCATCTTTGCAAAGCGGTGATATTATAAAGGATGATACAGTGTTTGTAAAATTTTTAAGAAAGCTCCTTATTACACTTTATACACTTACTTTGTTTGCAGCATTTATGCCGTTTACAAAACTTGTTTCAATGTCGGCATCATACGGAGTTTCGCTTATTGATTTTGCCGTTGCATTTCCGCTTGTGTGCGGTCTTGTAATTTCAATTGCAGAGAAAAAATATGTAAGAAAATTCATTTTCGGAACGATTGTAGGATTAATTTATCTTGGCGGATACATTGTTATAAAAAGGGCAATACCGCCGAAAACAACGCTTGATATTATATATACCGTTCTTTTCGGATTAATCCTTTTAACAAGCATAACGGCACTTTTTGCAGACAGAAATCCGGCATTTAAAAAATTCTGTCTGTGGTTTGATTCATTTTCATATATAACACTTTTTATAAATGCATTTGTTTTAATTTTTGTAGGACTTATATGGGCAGTTGCTCCGACGTTTATTGCAGGCTCGCTTAAGATGTATGCAATAGCGATTATGGCAATAGCCGCAATTAATATTTTGTCATGTATTCTTATGATTAAACACAAAAGCGGAGGCGCAGATTTATTCCTTACAGTATCTATAGCGTGGATTGTGCTTGTTGTTGTCGGATATAATCAAATGATGGAAACGGTTGGATACAGAATTAATTTAAATTATATGCACAGCATAGGAAATGCATATTCGTATTTTATTGCCGCATGCGTCGTTTTCCCGATTTTATTGTTTACATGGCTCAGAATTATACGTGCAAAGGAGAAAAAATAGAGGTGTCGTTATGAAAAGATTTACGAAAGCAACACTTGTTTTTTTATACTGTGTTTATATCGTGTGTTCATTTTTACCGACAGAATTTACGCTTTGGGGCGGTCAGAAAATCTTCGGTTCGGAGTTTCTGTTTGCGTATTTAAACGGAACGGATCTTGTTTCAACCTGGAGAGTATCAGCTGTTTTTCTTGCCGGAATGGGCATAGGTCTTTTTATGACGCTTTTTTTCTCAAAGAAAATATGGTCAGTCTACACAAACTTAGCAGTTAACAC
>CABUQL010000125.1 GCA_902493665.1 uncultured Eubacteriales bacterium | reverse complement strand
AATACGGCGGAAGTGTTGACCCGTTTCCCGAGCTTGATGACGGACTCGGCTACAGCGAAGAATTGTTTTCGGCAGAAAGTGCAATTTCATATGCAAAAGAGCTTTTGAAAAAATCAAACACGGCGTATTCTTTTATTTCGGCAAGCGTAGGCAATGCTGAATTTGAAAGAGTGTCCGACGAAGAATGTATTATAAGACCGCATGAGGATTCATATATAAGAGGCGGAATTTACGGTGATTCTTCATACGGAAACGCAAAAGAGCAGAATCAGTATCACAGAAAAGCGTTTATTAAATTTGATATTTCAAATATCAGCAAAAAAAGTATAGGCGGAGCGTTTTTGTGTCTTTATCCGGTAACGCTTGAAGATACCGATAATGCCGAGATTTTTTTGCGTGACGTTCCCGATTCAAACTGGAGCGAAAAAACGCTTACGTGGAACAATGCTCCCGAAGCGGGCGAGTTTTTAACATCGTTTAAGGCATATCAGAAATACAAAAATGTGTATGTTGATTTAACCGATTACATTAACAAAAAAGCCGCAGAGGGCGCAAAATATATTACACTTCAGCTTACAGATGACAACGCAAGAAACAAGATTTTCCAGTTCTCATCAAGAGACGGACTTGCGGCTCCGCAGCTTATCATCAAAAAAATAGGCTCTGCTCCCGGAAGTGCCGAAATACCGGTTGATGAGAGTGATAAAGAAGATGAAAACTGCAAGTATATTGAAGTCGGCGTAAATGCAAATAAAAAACCGTTTACAAATTACGAACCGATGCAGACAAGAGTTATTTCGTCGCTTACAGATTTTACGCCTGCAACAGAGAGACCCGCTCTTTCGCAGTACGGCGGACTTTTAAGTGTCGATGCCGGTGCAACGGGATTTTTCCACACAAAAGAAATAAACGGCAGATGGTGGATGATTGACCCCGAGGGGCACCCGCTTTTCAACTTCGGATTTAACACTGTTGCAAAGCCTTCATCGGAACACGAAATTGCAGGAATGGAAAATCATTACGGTACGGTAGAAAACTGGGGAAAAGAAACAAAAGAGCTTTTTGACGAAATGAATGTTCACGGAATGACTGGTTCTGAAACGGTAAGAAATCTTATGGATAACAAAATGCCGTATTTCACAACAATTTCGTGTATCGGCACTTACGGAAATGCACGCGGAATGGTAACATATTCGGGAAGTACCGTATTTAAAGATAACGTTATGCCGGTATTTGACCCGTATTTTGAAAAATATGTTGACAAAAAAGCACAGGCGGCAGCAAAGTATAAAGATGACAAATATCTTATAGGATATTTTTCGGATAATGAAATTTCGGTTGCCGACAATATGCTCGAAAATTATTTAAAACAAGACCCGAATGATGAAAATTATATTTACAGCTATTATATGGCTTGGGAGTGGCTTAAAGACAGATACGGCGAAGATGCAAAACTTTCCGATATCACATCAAAAGATAAAGACGACTGGCGCGAATTTGTGTTTGACAGATATTATTCTTTGGTGTCAAGAGCAATTAAAAAATATGACCCGAACCATATGTATTTGGGAAGCCGTCTAAACGGTCAGGCAAGAACGTGCGAAGGAATATTTAAGGCTGCCGGAAGATACGCCGATGCAATTTCGTTTAACTATTACGGCACATGGACACCGAGAAAACAGGATATGGAAAGCTGGTACAAATGGTCGGGCAAGCCGTTTATCGTAACAGAATGTTATACAAAAGGAATGGACGCAAGTGAAAAAATTCCCGGTCTTACAAATGAGAGCGGAGCAGGCTGGATTGTTGCAACTCAGGAAGACAGAGGGAAATTCTATCAAAACTATACTCTCGGGCTTATCGAAAGCGGAACGTGCATAGGCTTCCAGTGGTATAAATATCAGGACAACGATCCTGATTCGAATTCCGGTGATGTATCAAACCTTAATTCAAACAAAGGTATATTTGACAGAGATTTTAACGAATATACTGCTCTTACCGATAAAATGAAAGAGCTAAACTGGAACGTGTTTGCACTTGCCGATTACTTTGATGTTAAAAATCAGGCAGAAGAAACACTTGAGTACAGCGAAACAGTAAAGAATACAACAGACTCAAAAATAGAATGTTTTATGATGCTCGGTGTGTACGAAAAGTCATCAAATAAACTTGTTGATATTGTAATAGGAGATACATATATAATCGGCGCAAAAAATGAATCTGTTGTTAGATGCAAGCTTAAAAACATTTCGGATTACCCGTCTTCCGATTATTATGTGAAATCATTTTTGTGGGACAAAAACTCTTTGATGTTGCCGATTTCGCAGTCAAAAGATGTAAGAAATTAAGACGGCAGGATAATAAGATTAAAACAAAAAACTTTTAAACCACACAAAAAATGCGGTGTAAAAATCATTTTTACACCGCATTAATATTTTTAAAAATTATTCTTCTGTTTCAATGTCAAATGAAGGAATTTCACCGAGAATATAAATGTCATATTCCGATAAAAGGTCATCTCTTCCTTTAATTCTTGTATCAAGCATTTCTATGATAAATATTATGACAAGCGCCAGAATAAATCCTATAACTGAAGCTATTATTGTATTCATCATGGTTCCGCTTGAAAGAGGTGCTGATGAGTATGCCGGGTAATCAAGTGTTTTAAGCGAACCGCCTTCAACCACCCATTCGATTTCGTCTTTAGCCAGTGCAATAATCGATTCAACAAGAATGTATGCATCATGCGGACTCGGTGCAACAGCACTGATATTTAAAATTTCCGTTTGGTTTTGCGCTTCAAGCGTAACCATTGATTTTAATACAGATACGGGATATTTTAAATTTGAAACTGTTTTTACCCTGTTAAAAAATCTGTCTGTGCAAAGTATTTGTATATATGATTTTATAAGTTCCTGAGATGTCATAAGTTCGTTTAGCGTTACTTCGCTTTGCATACCGTTTTCGTTGTTCTGACCTTTGCTTACGTTACTTATGTAAATCGAACCTTTTGCCGAATAAACCGGTGCGGATAAAAACTTTGATTTTACAAAAGCACCCGAGGCAAAAATAACAACTAAAATAATGATTATTGAAATATGACGTGAAATCATTGATAAAATATCGAGAAATGAAAATTCATTTTTTTTCAAAGTTACACTTCCTTTGCAATTTCTATGGTAATAATAATACCACATTTAATGAAAAATGTCCATATTTTTTTATAAAAATATAAAATCCGATATAATTAAATGCAATAAAAGGTGTAAAACGAGTTTATGTTGCAAATTGTAAAGTTATTTGCTGTCTGATTCTTTTAAAAACTCAAATCGTTTAACTGTTTTTCCGTCGGGTAAAACGACTTTTTCATCCCACATATTTAAAGGTCTTACCCAGAGAGCTTTTTCACCGTAAAGCGCTTTGTAAACAACCATATCTTCCAATGTTTCACTGTTTTTTGCAACACATAAAAACTCATATAAATTTCCTTTGTAATGCCTGTAAATTCCTTTTTTAAACATATTTTTCCTCCGGTAAGATTATATTAATATTATAAAATCAATATCATATATTGTCAATGATTAAAAAATGTGGTAAAATAATTTCTAATGGTGATGATAAAATGATAAAACTTTTAATTAAAAAATTTATTCCCGATTATGAAAACGTAACAGACAAAAAGGTACGCGAAAACTATACTGTTATGGCAGGCGTACTCGGCATAATATGTAACTTTTTGCTTTTTTGTGTAAAGGTGTTAATAGGGACGCTTGTAAACAGTATAGCAATTATTTCCGACGGATTTAACAATCTTTCCGATATGGGTTCGTCACTTGTCGGAATAATCGGTGCAAAACTCAGCAATTTAAGGCCCGATAAAGAGCATCCGTTCGGTCACGGAAGACTTGAATACATAGCGTCGCTTATAGTGTCGCTTATTATCATACTCGTTGGTTTTGAGCTTTTTAAAACTTCGGGGCAGAAAATGTTTTCATCCGAAAAGGTAAGCTTTAACCCCGTGCTTATTGCAATACTTATTCTGTCGGTGTTTGTAAAAGTGTGGATGTTTTCTTACAACAGGTATATGGGCAAAAAAATAAATTCAACAATACTTGAGGCAACGTCAAAAGACAGCTTGAACGACGTTTTTGCAACGGGCGCAGTTATTATTTCAACAATTATCGGATTTTTTGTTTCGTTCCCGATAGACGCAATAGCAGGTCTTTTGGTGTCGGTGTTTATCGTATACTCGGGATTTGATATGGCAAAAGAAACAATAACGCTTCTTTTGGGAAATCCGCCCGATAAAAAAACAGTAGACGAAATATCGCAAATTATACTTTCAGGCGAAGGAATAATAGGTATTCACGACCTTATTGTTCACGATTACGGTCCCGGCAGACGAATGGCGTCCGTTCATGCCGAGGTTATGGCAGACGACGATATAATTAAAATTCACGAAGAAATAGACCGCCTTGAGCAGCTTGTTTTTAACGAAATGGGGATTATGACGGTAATACATATGGACCCGATTTGCACAAACTGCACAAGAACAAATATGTTTAAAGAAATGGTAGAAGAAATTGTTGCTGAAACCGACTCGTCTTTGTCTATTCACGATTTTCGCATTACCGACGGCGATAACAGGATAAATCTTATTTTTGATATTGTTATGCCGTGCGATTACACCGACGAAAAAAGAAAAGAAATAACAAATAAAATCAGCGAAAAAATAATGCAAAAAGATGAAAAATGCCGTGCGGTT
>CABUQL010000124.1 GCA_902493665.1 uncultured Eubacteriales bacterium | reverse complement strand
CAAAACTGCGGAAAAACGACGTTGTTTAATCAGCTTACGGGAAGCAATCAGCACGTCGGAAACTTTCCCGGAGTTACGGTTGAGAAAAAAGAAGGACTTATAAAAAAGCATAAATCGGCATTTGTTGTTGACCTTCCGGGAATTTATTCACTTTCGCCGTATACTGCCGAAGAGGTTGTAACACGTGATTTTGCAATAAATGAAAAACCGGACGGGATTATAAATATAGTTGACGCAACAAATATCGAACGTAATTTATACCTTTCGCTGCAGCTTACAGAGCTTGGAATCCCGATGGTTATTGCACTTAATATGATGGACGAGGTAAGGTCAAACGGCGGATACATAAATATTAAAAAGCTTTCCGATTCGCTCGGTGTTCCCGTTGTTCCGATTTCGGCAAGCAAAAACGACGGCATAGAAGAACTTGTTGAAATTGCGCTTAAAACGGTTGAAGACAAAACGGCACCGCAGAAAACGGATTTTTGCAAAGGCGAAACGCATAAGGCAATTCATGCAATCGCTCATATTATAGACGATAAAGCAAAGGACAAAAACGTTCCTTTAAGATTTGCCGCAACAAAGCTTGTTGAGGGCGACGAGCCTATGGCAAAGCTTTTAAACCTTGACGATAACGAACGTGATATCGTGGGGCACATTGCGGCGCAAATGGAGAAAAATCTGGGAACAGACCGTGAGGCGGCGCTTGCCGATATGCGCTATGACTTTATCACAAAAATCTGCGCTGAGTCTGTTAAAAAGCCCGGTGAAAGCAAGGAGCAGATCAGAAGTTCAAAAATTGATGCGGTTTTAACGCACAAATTTTTTGCAATTCCGATTTTTCTCGGAATAATGTTTATTGTGTTTTATCTTACGTTTTCGGTTATCGGCGGAACTCTTTCGGCAGGATTTTCATATTTGATTGATATGGCAACAAATTACGCCGATGCGTATTTTACAAAGATACATTTAAGCACTGCACTTCATTCGCTTATAATTGACGGCGTTTTTGCAGGCGTCGGAAGCGTGCTTGAATTTTTGCCGACAATAGTTGTTTTGTTTTTCTTTTTGTCGGTGCTCGAAGACAGCGGATATATGGCGCGTGTTGCGTTTGTTATGGACAAACTTTTAAGAAAAATCGGACTTTCGGGAAGAAGTTTTGTTCCTCTTCTTATAGGTTTTGGCTGCTCTGTTCCGGCAATTATGGCAACGAGAACGCTTTCGAGCGACCGTGACAGAAAAATGACAATTCTTTTAACACCATTTATGTCGTGCAGTGCAAAACTTCCGATATATGTAATGTTTACTTCGATATTTTTCGTAAAATATCAGGCGCTTGTAATGATTTCGCTTTATGTTATCGGCATGGCTGTCGGAATACTGTGCGGAGTGATTTTCAAATCGACGCTTTTTAAAGGAAAACCCGTTCCGTTTGTAATGGAACTTCCGCTTTACAGATTTCCGTCTGCCAAAAACGTTGTACTTCATATGTGGGAAAAAGCAAAGGATTTTATAGTAAAAGCATTTACAATAATTTTTCTTGCAACAATTGTAATATGGTTGCTTGAAAATCTTGATATAAGATTTAATATGGTAAAAGACAGTTCAAAGAGCATACTTGCAATGCTCGGAAGAGCGGTTGCGCCTTTGTTTGCACCGCTCGGGTTCGGCGATTGGAGAGCTATTGCCGCGCTTGTTACGGGCCTTACCGCAAAAGAGGCCGTTGCAAGCACACTCACGCTTTTGGCGGGTGCGAACGGGTTAAAGTCGATATTTACACCGCTTAGTGCATTTTCATTTTTAACATTTACGCTTCTATATATGCCATGCGCTGCGGCAATGGCTGCTGTAAGAAGAGAATTTAAAAGTCTGTCAAAGGCAACTCTTATGATGGCGTTTCAGACTTTTGTTGCATGGGTTGTAAGCTTTTTTGTTTACAATGCGGGCAAGCTTTTGGGATTTTCAAGAGGATATGAGCTCTCGGTATTTGATGTAACAATCGGGGCGGTTTTAATCGTTCTTATAACATGTGCAGTATTTTATCTTGCATTTAAAAAAGACACCTGCTGCGGCGACTGTCAAAATTGCTCGTCAAACAAAAAGTGCTGACGGAACGGAAAAAGCAGAAAAATGTTCATATTTGATTATATAAATTTAATTTGCTCGTTTTGACGCAGATTCAGAATAAATTTAGGAGAAATGATTATGAAAAAAATACTTGCCATCGACCTTGGAGCTTCAAGCGGAAGAGGAATTATCGCAAAACTTGATAACGGAAAAATATCAATTGAAGAAATACACCGTTTTCCGAATAACGGAGTTAAAGTGGGAAAAACGCTTTACTGGGATATAATTTATCTTTTCGACCAGATAAAACAGGCAATGGTTAAGGCAAACAATATGGGCGGTTTTGACTGTATGGGAATCGATACATGGGGTGTGGATTTCGGTCTTATCGACAAAAAAGGCAATCTTTTGTCAAACCCCGTTCATTACCGTGACGCAAGATGCGACGCAATTATGGACGATGTTTATAAAAAAGTTTCAAAAAAGGAAATTTACGATGAAACGGGTATACAGATACTTAACTTCAACTCGCTTTTTCAGCTTTGCAGCGTAATCAAAAACGATAAAGAAATTTTTGATTTGACTGATAAAATTCTTTTTATCCCCGACCTTTTGTGTTATTTTTTGACGGGAATAAAAAAGAGCGAATACACAATAGCGTCAACATCTTCAATGCTTGACCCCCACAAAAGAAACTGGAACGAAAAGCTTCTTAAAAAGCTTGATATTTCAAAGGACAAGCTTTGCGATATTGTTATGCCGGGTAATATTTTGGGCGAAATAACAGACGATATATGCAGTGAGCTTTCCATAAACAAGGCAAAAGTTGCACTTGTCGGCTCGCACGATACCGCATCTGCCGTTGTAAGCGTTCCAGCAGAGAGTGACGATTTTGTGTATATAAGCTGCGGAACATGGTCGCTTTTCGGAACGGAGCTTGACAAACCGCTTGTCATAGATGAAGGTTTAAAATTCTCATACACAAATGAGGGCGGCTTTGAAGGAAAAATAAGATATCTTACAAATATAATGGGCACATGGCTTATTCAGGAATCGAGAAGAACATGGATTAAAAAAGGAAAAGAATACTCTTTCTCGGAGCTTGAAAAAGCTGCAAGCGAATGCGAGGCTTTTAAGTGCCTTGTTGATCCCGATTATGCACCGTTCGGAAAGCCGGGCGATATCCCCGAAAGAATAAGGGAATACGCAAAAAATACAAATCAGCCTGCGCCCGAGACAGTCGGCGAAACCGTAAGATGTATTTACGAAAGCCTTGCGCTTAAATATAAATATTCTTTTGAGAATTTAAAGAAAATAACAGGAAAGAATTTCGATTCAATTCACATTGTCGGCGGCGGCTCTCAGGCAAAAATGCTTTGCAAAATGTGTGCGGACGCATGCGGTGTGAAAGTTATTGCAGGTCCTGTTGAGGCAACGGCGCTCGGAAATATTGCGGTTCAGCTTATTGCGCTCGGCGAAATAAAAGACCAGAAGGAAGCAAGAAAAATCATTAAAAATTCATTTGAGCTTGACGAATATATCCCCGAAAACAGCGAAAAGTGGAACAAGGCATATAAAAAATACATTGATATACTGGAGAAATAATGGCAGTTTTAAACGCTTGTAACAACATATTTTTAGCACCCATGGCAGTATTTGCGACCTGCCTTTTCGTCGTATATGCAAAAAATACGGTGCGGGTATGGTTTACAGTGAAATGGTAAGCTCAAGAGCGCTTCACTACAATGACAAAAAAACAAAGATGCTTTTAAAAAGCTGCGACGAAGAAAAACCGCTTGCCGTTCAGATTTTCGGAAACGAACCCGATATTATGGCTGAGGCGGTAAGTAAAGCAATCGCAACAGGAGCGTCTGTTCTTGATATCAATATGGGATGTCCTGCGCCGAAGGTTGTAAACAACGGTGACGGAAGTGCACTTATGAAAAACGGCGAATTGATTTATAAAATTGTAAAAGCGGTTAAAAACGAGTCACCCGTTCCCGTAACGTGCAAAATACATAGCGGTTTTGAAAGCGTAAATGCCGTTGAAATTGCAAAAATCATTGAAGAAGCCGGCGCCGATGCAATAGCGGTTCATCCGAGAACGCGCGGTATGTATTACAGCGGAAAAGCCGACAGGAGCATAATTAAAGAAATTAAGGAAAAACTTAAAATACCCGTTATCGGAAACGGCGATATTTTTAATCCCGAGGACGCAAAAGCTATGTTTGATTACACAAAATGCGATGCCGTAATGATAGGCAGGGGCGCACAGGGAAATCCTTTTATTTTTGAGCAGATTTTATCTTTTTTGGAAACGGGAACGTACCGCAAAATTCCCCTTTCGGAAAAGCTTTCGGCAATGTTTTTGCACCTCGATTATCTTTTGGAGGAAAAAGGCGAATCCATAGGACTTAAAGAGTTTAGAAAGCATGGAGCATGGTATATAAAAGGTCTTAAAAACAGTGCGGAAATGCGTTATAAAATAAATATGACAACCGATGCCGACACATTAAAAAAAGAGCTTGAAGCGTTTTTTAAATCGCAAAAAGACGAGGCGGAAAGCTATGAACTTTAAAAAGCGATGAGACGTAAAAATAAAAAATCGCAAAACTAAAAAACAAAAAGGAAGCAAACGGCGATGGATAATAACAAAATGATTTTTGACGAAAACTTTTTTGGCCGTGACTGTCTTGATGTTGCAAAAGACC
>CABUQL010000123.1 GCA_902493665.1 uncultured Eubacteriales bacterium | reverse complement strand
CCATTCCGCTTGTGTGAGCAAGAGTATCGGCAGTTGCAAGATTATAATCCTGCGGACCGTCGAGCTTTGATTCCGCCCATCTTAAAAGTCTTGAGAACGTTACCGTCATAATGAGGTAAATTACCATTGTAATTGTGTTTGCTTCAAAGAAGGTGTAGTATGCGCCGGCAACCGATTTTGTTGCAAAGAAGAGCTCAACGGTACCTATAACAGAAAGAACGCATGTGTCTTTTATGTTGATTATAAGGTTGTTGCCTATCTGCGGCATAATATTTCTGAGTGCCTGAGGCATTATAACATTTACCATTGTCTGAAAATGCGTCATACCTATCGCTTTTGCGCCCTCTGTCTGACCGGGGTCGATTGAAAGGATACCGCCTCTTACCGTTTCGGCCATATACGCTCCCGTATTTATGGAAACTATAAAATATGCGGCAAACGTCTGTGACATATCAATGTTAAACACCGTAGCAGAACCGTAGTATATAAACATTGCCTGAACCATCATAGGCGTTCCTCTGAAAACTTCAACGTAAATATTTAATATCCATTTAACAAGTGTAAGAAGCACTTTTTTAAACACATTGTCTTTCTTTTCAAGCGGGATTGTCTGCACAATTCCGACGATAAAACCGATAATGCATCCGATAAGCGTTCCCACAACCGCAATTGCAAGCGTTTTTCCTGCGCCTTGCAAAAGCGACATTCCGTAATTTTGAATTATAAAAACAATTCTTCCCCAAAAGGATTCGGGTAAAGTCATCTTTGTTTCATTACCTTTCCGCCCGCATATTTAATTATGTTAAATTCCGCTTCGGGCAATGCGGACAGCACTTGTTTTTCAAATTAAAGATTACTGAGAAATCGGCTGAACTTTGATTGCGTCGTTCATCATATTTTCATAATCTTCTTTTGTAAGCTTTGAAAGAACCGAGTTGATTTTGTCTTTAAGTTCCGTATTTCCTTTTTTAAGAGAAATTCCGATATTGATTTCTTCGTCCGAAACTTCAAAGTTGTCATCGGAATCCGTAAAGTCTAAAAGCTTAAAGTTAGGATAAACCTGAACGGCAGCCATAGCTGTCGGCATATCCGTAACGATAAGGTCGGCTTTTTTTGAATTAAGTGCAACAAGCATTGCAGGCGCGCTTTCCATAGCCGGTAAAATCTTTGCATTTTCTATCTGCGGAAGACATGTGTCATACCAAACAGTGTTAATCTGCGATGTGCATACTGCACCTTTAAGATCCGAAACGCCTTTTGCATCGGCATAAGGTGTGTCTTTTCTTACAAGACCTACAATTGATGCATAGTAGTAAGGCTCTGTAAAGTCAACGCTTGCAAGTCTTTCCGATGTGATTGACTGACCTGCGATTACACAGTCAACTTTTCCTGCCTGAACAAGCTGGGGAAGACTGTCCCAGTCGCTTTTGTAAATTTCAAGTTCATATCCGAGCTCGTCTGCAATGTGTTTTGCCATCATTACATCATAGCCGTAAGCATAGTCTTTTGAATCCTGAATTTTTACTGCGCCGTTTGCATCTGTTGACTGTGCCCAGTTATAAGGAGCATAAGCACATTCCATTGCAACTTTTAAAACCTTTTTTCCGTTTGCATCTTCATTGGAAGTTTTGTTTCCGCATGCGGCAAAGCCGAAAGCGCAAACACAAGCCAATAAAACCGATAAAATTTTCTTCATTTGTTTTACCCCTTTTCGTTTTTGCAAACCTCCAACAAATACAAAAGCCGTCGGCATTATGCATATCGCAGAATACTAACGGCAAATTCAAGGCAAATTTTAAAGATAGCTCTCCACGACTTGTGACAGTCCGATACATATTTTATACCGGCCCAGCAAACGCACCTCAGGCAAAATAAACGTCTGCTTCGGCAATATTTCCTTTCCGATGCAAAGTGCCTGCTTAAATTAGCATCGTACTGATAAATACTGCGCCTCTATCATATTTATTGATTGTTTACATATTAAATTTTAAAAACACTTTTTTGTGTTTCTTAACAGATATTATATCACCAAAATCCAATATGTCAAGTGATTTTTTTAAAAATTGCAATTTTTGTCTAAAAAACTTGCAAAAGTTTTACTTGTCGCATATAAGATATTCGATTATAACGTCCTTCGCGCTTTGCGGAAGCGATTCATTGCAGAAATTATGCTTTGTCATAGTCAGAATGTTTGAAATTTTTGCTTCGGTGCTGTCATTGCTTTTAACAATTGAGTATGCCGCCGCCTTATCTTCCGTGCCGACCTGTGCCGCCATAAGAAAATCAAAAACGTCTTTTTCACAGTTGTTTTTAACTATATTGCATTTTTCAAATTTAACTTCGATTTTCTTTGCGTCTGTTGTGATTTCAACAGTGATTTTATCACCGTCAAACAATTTTTTGAAGTCGGCATTTTTACCGTCGGCGATAACGCTTACATCGGTATCGGCAAATCTTACAAATTCCATTACGTAAGTTCTCGTACCGGGAATAAGCGACAAATCGCCCGTTTTTTCAATTTCAAACGTTTTTCCGCCAAACTTAAGATTCATTTTCGTAACGGCAAATTTGCCCTGTTCATACTGCATTGTTTCGCCGTCGTCTTCATAAAGCTCAAAACTGTTGTCAGCTCCTGCAAAAACTTCGATTTTAAGTTTTTCGGGATTTTCAAGTCCGTTTACGTCCTCACCTATATAAGATGAAGGAATTATTGCGCCCGCTTTTGCGAAAACAGGAATTGTTTCAAGCGTGCGGTGAATATTAACGCGTCTTTTTCCGTTGTATAATCTGTGTGAAAAATAGTCAAACCACACTCCTTCGGGGAGATATGTTTTTTCGCATGCCATTTTTGTGTCGGAATCGATTTTGCTTGTAATCGGCATAACAAGAAGCTCCGTACCGAAATAGTATTCGTTCTGAAATTCTGCATCGTATGAATTTGTATCTTTCGGATTGTCAAAATAAAGAGGTCTTACCAAAGCAATGTTTTTTGTATGCGTAAGATAATTCATTGTGTAAAGATACGGAATGAGTTTATAGCGCAATTTAAGGAAATCGCACATAACCTTTTCAGCTTCCATACCGTAATTCCACGGTTCTTTTCCCACAAATTCATTGCATGTGCTGTGAAGTCTGTTAATCGGAGAAAATACGCCGAACTGCAGCCATCTTACCGTAAGCTCGTCGTCTTTTTTGCCGAGCATATGACCGCCGATATCGTGGCTCCACCAGTCATAACCGATGTTTGCACCTTTTACCGTAAATGCACACTGGTATTTAAGGCTTTTCCAGCTTACAACCGTATCGCCCGAAAAACCGACAGGATATCTGTGAGAACCGTAACCCGAAAATCTTGAAAGAACAAGCGGTCTTTTTCCGTTTCTCGCATTGTCGATTGTATGATAATGATTAAGCGCAAAAAGCGGGTCAAGACTCGGCATAGCGGTGATTTTTCCCTGCTGCCAGTCAATCCACCAAAAATCAACGCCGTCTTCTTCGTTTTTGTGATGCAGACACTCAAGGTAAGGCGACAGGAATTTCGGATTTGCTATATCAAAATCAACCTTCTTTTCGGTTTTTGGGTCAACTCCCATTCTTTCGGCGATTTTCTCATATGCGTCTTCATACGCCGCAACACCTTCTGCCGGATGAACGTTGAGCGTTACCGCCATATTGTTATTGTGAAGAAAATCCATAAAATCCTTCGGGTCGGGGAAAAGCTCTTTGTTCCAGGTGTAACCCGTCCAGCCCGAGCCGTATTTTGAATCAATTTTTACAAGATGCCAGTCCATGTCGATAACCGCAACGTTAAACGGAATCTTCTTTTCCTTAAATTTGTTCATAAGCTCTCTGTACGATTCGTCAGTGTATGCGTAATATCTGCTCCACCAGTTTGAAAGCGCATATTTGGGAAGAAGCGGTGTTTTTCCCGTAAGCTTGTGATATGCGTCCATAGCGCCGTAAAAATCGTCTAAATAAGCAAAAATGTATTTGTCGACAACTTTATTTTTTCTCTCTTCAATCCAGCCGTCCTCACCTATTAAAACGGTTTCATCATCGTCCATAATAACAATTTCTTTATTTGAAACAACACCTTTGGTAAGCTCTATTTCGGTACCCGAGTAGCAGTGATAGCTTCCGTCGCAGCCGTCGAGCGTTCTGTAAGCGCCCTCAAATCCCTTTGACGGCGTGCCGAATCTCCAGTTTCTTCTTATACTTCCGTATTTTCCGCAAAAATCAACATAAAGTGTGTTTTCTGCAAATTTTCCGTAAGTATATTTAAGTTCCATATAATCCGTTGTAATTTTAAGATATTTTTCGTTTTTTTCAACTTCAAAATGCGGAACCTCAAAATGTCTGTCGATTACGGCTTCGCTTGCAAGGTCTGTAAACAAGCCTTCTTCATCGTATTCTATTCTTATAAGTCTGTCGGTAAGAACCGTAAATCTGTATTTGTCGCCCTTTATAATTGCTCTTTCATCGGATAAAGGATTCGTTTTGTATTTTAAACGTTCGTCAATTCTTCCCATTTTTATCTCCTTTATTTTTCTTAAAATCAATTCATAACCATATATAAAAAATATAAAACATTTTAAAACCTGTGTCAACGCTTTAAGGATAAAAACAAGCGCCGGCGCTTTTAAAATTGAAGAATCACGATATTTTCCCACGAAAAACAAAAGAATATTGATATTACTCAAATGTTATCTCTTGAAATTTTAAAAAAACTGAAAAAAATACTTGATTATTATAAAAACATGTTGTATAATAGTAAAGCAAGTTATTTTTGCCGATGTGATGGAATTGGCAGACGTAGCGG
>CABUQL010000122.1 GCA_902493665.1 uncultured Eubacteriales bacterium | reverse complement strand
TGAGTCTTTCAAGCTTTTGTGTGGTTTCAAATGCATTAAGATTAAATCTTGCTTCAATATATAATAAAGGAGACGGTAAAAATGACAAAAACAACGCTTAAAATTGACGGAATGATGTGCGGTATGTGCGAATCGCACGTAAACGATGCAGTGAGAAAAGCTTTTGACGTTAAAAAGGTTACTTCTTCACATTCAAAAGGCGAAACTGTTATTATAAGCGAAAACGAGCTTTCCGAAGATAAGCTTAAGGAAATGATAAAAGAAACGGGATATACGCTTTTAAATATCAAGAGCGAACCTTATGAGAAAAAAGGCATTTTTTCGTTTTTGAAAAAATAATAAACTTTATAATAAGGCAACGGCCGAACTTTTATTACCGGTTTTTTAAGTTTTTGGTGCCAAAACAAAAAAGACTGCCGCAGCTAAGGCACTAGAGAGTCGAACACAATATGGTTTATAAAGGCGAATTTCTCATAATACTTCTCTTTAGTGCCAATTTAAACTGTGACAGTCTTTTGATTTTTTGTGTTAAATTGTTTGCTTGGACTATAGCGGTTTGCCTAACTGTTTTTTGCTTCAATGATTTTTTGCTTCATTGTGTTAAGCGATTTTTCAATTCCGTTTGCAATTGCCCTTGCAAAAAGGTCTAAGCTTTGATTGTTTGTTAAAAGCTTAAGGTCGCCGGGATTTGTTCCGAAAGCACATTCAACCAAAACCGCAGGCATTGCGGTTCTTTTTAAAACCGAAAGATTCGGACGGCTTACAAGACCTCTGTTTGTAATGGGTACTATCTTTTTAATTTCTTCGTTAATATTCTGGGCGGTTTCTTTTCCCGTTATGCCGTATTTGCTCTCAGTTACGTTTCCGTTGTATAAAACCATACATCCCGAAACATCTTTGTTGTCAATTGAATTGTTGTGAATGCTTACAAATAAATCCGCATCTTTTGCGTTTGCAAATTCCGATCTGTCCAAAAGCTCCACAAAAACGTCGGTATCACGTGTCATTACGGCATTTATTCCGTCATTTTTAAGATATTCGTAAACTTTTTTTGATATGTAAAGATTCGGTGTTTTTTCATAAACAGTATTTCCATTTTCATCGGTGTAAACCGCACCGGGGTCTGTTCCGCCGTGTCCCGCATCGATTACAACCAAAAGATTGTTTTCGTTTCTCGTTGCAAGAAAGGTTTTTGAATCCGTTCCTGTGTTAGTGCTTCCGTTTGAATCAGGCTGCGAAGTGCCGGGTGATGCGGTTTGTCCGTTTCCTTTTACGGTTACGGTAAATACGCCGTTTGATAAATTTGTCGAATAATCGGGCGCTGATTTGCACTCGATAACAACTCTTGAATATCCGTCATGCTTAGCGTATCGGACTTCTTTTACGAGACTTGAATCAATTGCAACTTTTCCGTCGCCGAAGGATAGGAGTGTGTCGTAAAAGTCCATTACAATGGCATTTGACGATGATAAAACAAACATCTTCGGCGCCGATGTGCCATTATATTTTATTTCATACAAATCCTGCGAAGAAGATGTGCTTTTTAAGATTATATCGGTAATTTTGTAAGAATTGTTTTCAATCGGAGTATTTGCCGTGTTATTGTTGCTCGGATTCTGATTTTTTGTTATGTATACCGATTTTGTGTTTTGATTCCACGAAACACTGTGCCCCAAAGTTTCGCTTATAAAACGTATCGGCACAAGACATCTGTCGTTTATTATTACGGGCGATGTGTCCATAAAAACTCTTTTTGAATCAACCGTTGCGGTGTTTGAGCCAACCGTAAAAACAATTTTTTTGTCACCTTCTATGGTAACTTGTTTAAGGTCGTTATTCCAGCTTACCTTTGCTCCGAATGCGTCAAATACAGCTCTTACCGGAACAAGCGTTCTGTCGTTTACAAGTGCCGGAGGAACGTCGCAGTTTATTTTTTGATTGTCTATGTAAAGACTGATTTCGCTTTCGGCATATACTGCGTTTAACGCAAAAACCGTTAAAACAAATGCCAAAGCAAGTATAATCTTTTTCATTTTTGCCTCCTTTGCAATTCCCTGTATTTTTTACATATGATATTTTACCACAAAATCCGACATAATTTAATAACTTCGTCTTTGATGTAAACAAAATATAATATTAATGAAAAAACATCAACATTTTTTAAAAAAAAGTTGACAGGGTTAAAAATTTAGTGTATAATAAACAATGCTTATGTTAAATATGACAAGCCTTGACGGTGTATATTGATTTTTAAGGCTTGTATAAATAGTCTTAAAAATTCAAGGAGGTGCAGATAATGAAAAGAACATATCAGCCAAATGTAAGACATAGAAGCAAGGTTCACGGTTTCAGAAAGAGAATGGCTACGAAAAACGGAAGAAAGGTATTGGCACGCAGAAGATTAAAAGGCAGAAAAGTTTTGTCTGCGTAAAAATAAAAAGCGCCTGAAGACCACACTTTTGTGGTCTTTTTAAGCATATAAGGATAGCAAAAGAGAGTAACGGAGGTGCTTTTGTGAAGGGCACAATTAAGCTTAACAGAGAATTTGTATACGCATACAAGTGTTCAAAAAAAGTTGTTACTCCCATACTTGTTATGCATTATTACAGAAACAGAACCGATGAAACAAAATACGGAATCACAGTTTCAAAAGCAATCGGAAAGGCGCATCTTCGAAACAGAGCAAAAAGACTTATAAGAGAAGCATTCTATCTTGAAAGAAAAAATATTTTAAGCGGATACAACATTGTTTTTGTTGCAAGAATAAAGATTGACAGTGCAAACTTTGAAGACGTAAAAAAAGCCGTAAATTTTTGCATTGAAAAATCCGGTCTTAAAACGGAGGCCTTAAAGTGATTAAAAAAGCTCTTATTATGCTTATAAAAGTTTACCGCAAATTTATTTCTCCGCTAAAAAAGCCGTGCTGCAGATTTTATCCGACGTGTTCGGCATACGCTATGCAGGCAATTGAAAAATACGGAGCTTTCAAAGGAAGCTTTCTCGCAATAAAAAGGATACTTAAATGTCATCCGTTTAATGACGGCGGATATGACCCGCTTTTGTAGAGTCATTTTGGTTTAAATGTCAGACGGAAGAAATTTTTAAATATGCCCTGAAAGGACTGATTAAAATTTCCACATTTTTTAACACTGTAATAACAACACCTTTGGGCTGGGTTTTTAACTTGATTTACGAAGTTGTAAAAAACTACGGTGTGGCGCTTACGCTCTTTACCGTGCTTATTAAGCTTGTGCTTTTGCCGCTTAGTATAAAGCAGCAGAAATCAATGGTAAAAATGCAGCAGATTCAGCCACTTTTAAACGATATTCAGCAAAAATACAAAGACGATCCGCAAAAGCAGCAGGCTGAAATGATGAAGTTTAATAAAGAAAATAAGGTTAACCCGACAGGCGGCTGCCTGCCTCTTCTTATTCAGATGCCGATACTTATATGCCTTTATCAGGTTATAAGCTACCCGCTTACTTATATGCTCGGAATGAATTCGAGTCAAAGCTGGGCATTTGTTCAAAAGTGGAGCGATACATCGCTTCAGGCTTCGGTTGCGCAGATAGATGCCGCAACGAAATCGGGTGCAATTAATTTTGACCTTTTCGGAAAATTCATTAATCTTGCTCAGACGCCGAGTTGGAAAAATCCTTCATGGTTATGGCTTATACCGATTTTAGCAGCGCTCACAACTTATCTTTCAAGCAAACTTACAACAGTTCAGAATAAAAAGAAAAAAACAAAAAAAGATGCAGACGAGCCGTCAAAGCCAAAGAGAGTTTTAAACCCCGAGGCAAAACCGGAATCAAGTACAGACCAGGCACAGGCAATGACAAGCAGTATGACAATTGTAATGCCGCTTTTCACTTTGTGGATTGCATTCAGCTATCCTGCATCACTCGGTTTCTACTGGTTTATAAGCAACGTTGTTACAATGCTTCAGCAAATGTATTTAAATCACAAATACGGCGATAAATACAAAGCCGAGGCGAGAGAAATCGCAGAAGAAAAAGAGCGCGAAAGAAAAGAAAAAAGAAGACAGAAACAAAAAAGAAACAAATAAACCAAAATGATATACAGTAAAAAAAGCGAGGCGAATATAAATGAAAACAGTTGAAATGACAGGAAAAAATATCGACGAAGCATTAAAAAACGCACTTGAAGTTTTAAATGCTTCCAAAGACGACGTAGACGTTGAAGTTATAGACGAAGGCTCAAAAGGATTTTTGGGCATAGGAAATAAAGAAGCTAAAATTATTGTTACGGTAAAAAACAATCCCGAAAAGAAAGCAAAGAATTTTCTTGACGGACTTTTCAAAATATGGGGCGAAGAAGTTGAAGTTATTACAAACATTTCGGACGATATTTTGAAAATCGAGCTCAAAGGCGACAATATGGGTTCCGTAATAGGAAAACGAGGCGAAACGCTTGACGCTTTGCAGCATCTTACAAGCCTTAATGTAAATACGGGCGATGACGAATTTATAAAGGTAAGTCTTGATACCGAAAATTACCGTGAAAAACGCAATCAGACTTTGGCAGAGCTTGCAAAGAAACTTGCGGTAAGAGTTGCAAAGACAAGAAAAAATATGACTTTAGAGCCGATGAATTCTTATGAAAGAAGAATTATTCACGCAACGATAAATACGTTACAACATACAGTGTCGGTCAGTCACCTAACAGAAAAGTTGTTATTGCATACGGCAAAAAAAGTGAATAGGGCGGCATTGCTTTAAAACAAACAAAAAAAGGTTGCTTAAAATTTTTAGGCAACCTTTGCGTTTTTAGAGAACACACCAAAAGCCGATATGTTATGAAAATGCAATCGGGATTATGCACTGACACTTAACAATCAAATG
>CABUQL010000121.1 GCA_902493665.1 uncultured Eubacteriales bacterium | reverse complement strand
CTGTTTACGATGACAAAAAAGTTTTTGAAAGATACGGCGTAACACCTCTTCAGTTTATTGATGTAAAAGGTCTTATGGGCGACAGTTCCGACAACATTCCGGGTGTTAAGGGAATCGGCGAAAAAACCGCAACAAACCTTATTGCGTCTTACAAAAGCATTGAAGGATTATACGATAATTTAGCCGATATCAAAGGCGCAACGCTTAAAAAGCTCGAAGAAGGAAAAGAATCTGCATTTTTAAGCAAAACTCTTGCGACAATCGACAGAAACGTGCCTATGGAATTTTCGCTCGAAGGTGCGCTTTTAAAAGAATACGACAAAGAAAAGCTAAAAATAATATTTACAAACCTTGAGTTTTCGTCTTTTTTAAAAAAGCTTGACATAACTTCGGAAGACGAAACAAAAAGCGCCGACGTTTTGTGTAAGCGTCAGGAAACATGTGAAATCAGCATTAAAGACAAATTTGTATATAAAATCTATACCGCTGGAAACGAAATTTACGCCCTGTCCTACCTCGACGGCGAAAGCGTTAAATACATCATCTGCGATATGTTTACAAGCGGAAACATTTACGATGCAATAAAACCGATTTTTGAAAGCGAAAAAATAAAGAAAATTTCTTCCGACATTAAAGAAGACATTGTTTTTCTGGCAAATCACAAAATAGGTTTTTGCGAAAACTACTTTGACACTTCCGTTGCGGGATATGTGCTTAATCCGTCGCGTAAGGAATACGAAATCTCTTCACTTGCTCTTGAATTTTTAAATCTTGATATTTTAGACAAAAAAGACATTTTGGGCAGCGGCAAAAAGCAAAAAAGCATAAACGAAATTGAAGAAGATGTTTTTAAAAAACTTTGCGGCGATGAAATCTATGCGATAAAAAAACTTTACGAATACGAAAAAGACGAAATCAAAAAGTTAAATCAGGAAAATCTTCTTTATAATATAGAACTTCCGCTCACAAGCGTTTTGGCATCTATGGAAATTGAAGGAATCAGCGTTGACAAAGATATGCTCACAAGCTTTTCAGATATGCTTTCCGAAAAAATTTCAAATCTTGAAACAGAAATTTACGCGCTTGCCGGCGAGGAATTTAATATATCCTCCCCGAAACAGCTCGGCGTTATATTATTTGAAAAACTTAATCTTCCTATCGTCAAAAAAACAAAAACGGGATATTCAACCGATATTGACGTTTTGGAAAAAATCAAAGGCTACAACGAAATTGTTGAAAAAATCATTGAATACAGAAGCGTAACAAAGCTTAAATCAACGTATTGCGACGGACTTTTAACGGTAATTGACAAAAAAGACGGAAAAATTCATTCAAAATTTAACCAAACCGTTACCGTTACGGGCAGAATAAGTTCAACCGAGCCGAATCTTCAAAACATACCGATCCGTCAGGAGCTGGGACGCGAGATAAGAAAAATGTTTGTTGCTTCATCGGACGATAACGTTCTTACCGATGCCGACTATTCGCAGATTGAACTTCGCATTTTGGCGCACATTGCAGACGACGAGGCAATGAAAGATGCATTTAAAAACAACCGCGATGTCCACACAGAAACGGCAAAAAAACTTTTCGGCGCAGATGATGATATCACTCCCCTTCTCCGCAGCCGTGCAAAAGCAGTAAACTTCGGTATTGTTTACGGCAAAGGTGCATTTTCGCTTGCGCAGGATTTATCGATATCGGTAAAAGAAGCCAAATCATACATTGAAGGATATTTTGAGAAATACTCAAATATAAAAAAATATATGACGGACACTGTAATTTTCGGAAAGGAAAACGGATATGTCGAAACGCTTTTCGGCAGAAGAAGATATCTGCCGGAATTAAAATCGTCCAACTTTATTCAAAGAAGCGCCGGAGAGCGAATGGCATTTAACACGCCGATTCAGGGAACGGCAGCCGACATCATTAAAATTGCAATGGTTAAGGTTTATCACGCATTAAAAGAAAACGGCTTAAAATCAAAGCTGATTTTACAGGTTCACGACGAACTTATTATTGAAACAAAAAAAGACGAGCTTGAAAAGGTAAAAAAGATTCTTACAGAATGTATGCAAAACGCATGCACGTTAAGCGTTCCTCTTACGGCTGAAGCAAAGACGGGCAAAACGTGGTATGAAGCGCACTAAATTAAGAAAACGGAAGGGTTTAAAATGTCACTTATAATAGGACTTACGGGAACTTCGGGCAGCGGGAAATCAACCGCCGCAAAAGAGCTTGAAAAGAAGGGTTATTTAATAATCGACTTAGATTCTGTTACGCACTCGGTTTATACGGACTGTGAAGACTGCAAAAACGAGCTGAAAGAAATTTTCGGCGATTGCGTTATAAAAGACGGCGCCGTTAACAGGCGTTATCTTGCAAAAATTGTTTTTTCCGACAAAGAAAAGCTTAGTATTTTAAATAAAACCGTGCATAAATATATATTGGAAAGACTTCACAAATTTTTGGACGAAAACAAGGGCAAAAATATTGTAATCGACGCTCCCCTGCTTTTTGAGGCGGAGCTTGATAAAATATGCGATGTTACAGTTTGTGTTGTGTGCGGTTTTGATAAAAAAATTGAAAGAATTAAAAAGCGTGACAACATAAGTTATGACGAAGCACTTATGCGTCTTAAAAATCAAAAAGACGATAACTATTACATAGAAAAATGCGATTATGCAATTGAAAACGACGACAAAATCGATATTGAAAAATTTGAAGATTTTATTATAAACAAAGTTTTGGGCGGTGCAAAATAAAGTAATGCAAAAATATAACAAAAAGCGAAGCAAGACAATTATAAATTTACTGCTTTTTTTCATTATATCACTGTTTTTATACAAACCGGCTTTAAAAATGTATTATCCTTTAAAATATCACAGTTATATTGAAACATACTGTGCAAAATATAATGTTGACGAATATCTCGTTATGGGTGTAATAAGCGCCGAAAGCGGTTTTAAAGAGGACGCAAAAAGCCACAAGGGCGCCGTCGGACTTATGCAGATTACAAATCCGACCGCAAAATGGTGCATTGAGCATTTTGCGCTTGACATTGACGAAAAAAACATAAACGACCCGAAATCAAACATTGAAATCGGCTGCGCTTATCTTGAATACTTAATCGACACATACTCAAACACTAAAACCGCTCTGGCAGCTTACAATGCCGGTCCGGGAAACGTTAACAAGTGGCTTAAAAATCCCGATTACTCCACCGACGGAGCGTCAATTGAAAATATTCCGTTCGGCGAAACGGAAAAGTACGTCGAAAGAGTTTTTAAAAGACGCACCGTGTACTATGATATTTACGAAAAATGCAAAAATTGATTTTTATTTTTTAAGACGCTTCGGCGTCTTTTTTTATTTGTTATGTTTTTCGGACAAAAAAATCAGGTTTTCTCCCGATTACTAGTAAAAATGTTTTAAAGTTTTTTAACGCCAAACGCAAATCAATTTTAATTTTTTCTTTATTAAATGCATAAAAGTAAAATTATGCATTTAAATTTGCATATTTTCTGAATATTATGCAAAACACACTAATCCGCTGTGTGTAGGCATTTTTGGACATTTGCCGCATAAAAAAGCCGTTTTTAAATAAAAAAATTTTAAAAAATATTTAAAAAACACTTGATTTTTATAAAGAAATATGTTATATTTATTCACAGATATTTCAGAAATACATATTTCAATGATGAAAGAAAGAAGGAATTTATTATGAAAAAATTATTAAGCGCAGCTTTGGCAGCTGTAATGTCAATTTCACTTTTTGCTGCCTGCGGCACAAAAACAGAAAACACAGGCAACAATGCTTCAAATGATTCAAAGAAAGTTTTGACAATGGCAACAAACGCTGAATTCAAACCTTTTGAATACATCGAAGGCGAAGAAGTTATCGGTGCCGATGTTGACCTTGCAAACGCTATTGCTGACAAACTCGGATACAAACTTGAAATTTCAAACATCGACTTTGACGCAGCTCTTACAGGCGTTGCAACAGGTAAATATGACATTGGCGTTGCAGGTATTACAGCAAATGAAGAAAGAAAGAAAAACATGGACTTTACAAACGATTACTTTAAGGCTTCACAGGCAATTATCGTTGCTAAAGACAGTGCTATAAAAGGTGCTTCCGACTTGGAAGGAAAAACAGTTTCCTGCCAGGAAGGTACAACAGGCGAACAGTATCTTAACGATAACGGATACGCAGTACAGTCGTTTAAAACAGCTTCTGAAGCAATATCGGCTCTTACTGCAGGAAAAGTTGACGCGGTTGTAATTGACGATTCTGTTGCAAAAGCACTTTCTGCTGAACAAAACGGCGCAACTGTTGTTTTGGACGAACCTCTTACACAGGAAACATACGCTATTGCTTTAAAGAAAGGCAATACAGAACTTACAGATAAAATCAACGGTGCTTTGGATGAACTTAAAGCTGACGGAACACTTAAAAAGATTTTTGAAAAATACGATCTCACAATTGACGCTGAGTAATTTATGAAACTAAAAAGCGGCACAAAAGTGTCGCTTTTTTAAATATTTACGAAAGGTAAATTTAACAATGGAATGGTTTAATAACTGGCTTTTAAAATTACACGAAACTTTTATTGTTGCAGACAGATGGAAGCTTATTGTAAACGGATTTGAAAAAACTTTAATAATCACGTTCGGCGCACTTTTAATCGGCGTTATTATAGGTACGGTTGTTGCAATAATAAAGGTTATGTCCGACGGCAACAAAGAATCTTTTCTTTTAAAAATACTCAATTTTATCTGCAATTTATATCTTACAATTATAAGAGGAACACCTGTTGTTGTTCAGCTTCTTATTTCGTTTTTCATTATATTTGTATCGGCTAAAGACGGTACATGGGTTGCAGTAATTACGTTCGGT
>CABUQL010000120.1 GCA_902493665.1 uncultured Eubacteriales bacterium | reverse complement strand
GTCGGCACGCATTGCGTCTTCGAGCTCGACCTTTAAAATTATTCTTGTTTCCGGATTCATTGTTGTTGTCCAAAGCTGTTCCGGATTCATTTCACCAAGACCTTTGTATCTCTGAATGTTAGCGTCCTCGCCGATTTCATTAAGTGCGTCTTTAAGTTCATCGTCTGAGTAGCAGTATTTTTCCTTTTTGCCTTTATAAACCTTGTAAAGAGGCGGCTGTGCAAGATATACATGACCCTGTTCAACGAGCGGACGCATATATCTGAAGAAGAACGTTAAAAGAAGTGTTCTTATGTGTGCGCCGTCAACATCGGCATCGGCCATAATAATTACTCTTTCATAACGCAGTTTTGATGTATCGAAATCGTCGCCGAGTCCTGCGCCGAGCGCCAGAATGATAGGTGTGAGTTTTTCGTTATTGTAAACTTTATCTATTCTTGATTTTTCAACGTTAAGCATTTTTCCCCAAAGCGGAAGTATTGCCTGGAACGAACGGTCACGTCCTTGTTTTGCGCTTCCGCCCGCACTGTCTCCCTCGACTATGTATATTTCCGTATTGGTTCTGTCTTTGCTTGAGCAGTCAGCAAGCTTACCGGGGAGCGATGAGCTTTCAAGCGCGCCTTTTCTTCTTGTAAGTTCTCTTGCTTTTCTTGCGGCTTCTCTTGCTCTTGATGCAGTGAGTGCTTTTTCAAGTATTGTTCTTGCAACAGACGGATTTTCCTCCAAAAATGCCGTAAGACTTTCCGTAACGGTGCTTTCAACCGCACTTCTTACCTCGCTGTTTCCGAGTTTTGTTTTTGTCTGTCCTTCAAACTGCGCCTCCAAAACTTTTACGCTTATAACGCATGTCAGACCTTCTCTTATATCTTCGCCGCTGATTTTATCGTTTTCTTTCAAAAGATTAAATTTCTTTGCGTAGTCATTGAAAACTTTTGTAAGAGCGCTTTTAAATCCTGTTTCGTGTGTTCCGCCCTCGGTTGTGTGTATATTATTTGCAAAGCTTACAAGATTTTCACTGTAGCTTGTGGTATACTGCATTGCAATTTCCACCATGGTATCGCCCTTTTGGGTTTCCATATATATAACTTCGTCGTGGATGCTTTCTTTACTTTTGTTAAGCCATTCAACAAACGATTTAAGTCCGCCGTCATATTTTAAGTCTTTTTCTTTTTCCTGACCGTCACGCGTATCTTTCAAAACTATTTTTACGCCTTTATTCAAAAACGCCTGTTCTCTGAGTCTTGAAAGAAGAACGTCATAATCGTAAACGAGGTCTTCAAATATTTCATAATCGGGTTTAAACGTTACTTTTGTACCCGTTTTATCAGTTTGGCCTATTATTTTTAGCTCGCCTGTGCTTTTTCCTCTTTCATAGCGCTGGAAATACACATTCTTACCGTCGGAAACTTCAACTTCGAGGTATTCTGAAAGTGCGTTAACAACAGACGCACCGACGCCGTGAAGACCGCCCGACACTTTATATCCTCCTCCGCCGAATTTACCGCCGGCATGGAGTATTGTGAACACGACTTCAACCGTAGGGATACCCATTTTATGATGTATACCTACAGGGATTCCGCGTCCGTCATCGGTAACGGTGATTGAGTTATCTTTATTTATTGTAACCACAATGCAGTCACAGTAGCCTGCAAGTGCTTCGTCAATCGAGTTATCCACTATTTCGTATACCAAGTGGTGCAATCCTCTTGATGATGTGGAACCGATATACATACCCGGTCTTTTTCTTACAGCTTCAAGCCCTTCCAAGACCTGTATACTGTTTTCGTCATAACTGTTTGTTATCTTTTCGCTCATTTTTAGTTCCTTTCCGCAATCAGAATTTATTTTCTGCTCTTCTTAAAAGAGTCGATGATGCTATAGGCGATATATATAAAACTTTTTTACCGTTTTTTCCGGCAATTACATATGATTTCGGCAAATTCTCAACGTCTACGTTTATTACGTTATCTTTTAACTGCTCATTTTTTAAGAATTCCTTTGTTATTTTTGAAAGCGACGATGATTCCATATCAAATATTGCAATTATGTCGTCTTTTGACACAACGCAGTCGCCGCCTATATGCAAAAACATAAAACCCCTTCTTCCCGTTACTTTTTTAAATAAAAAAGCAACCAAAAAACGCTTATGCAAAACTGCCGTTTTGCAGCGTTAAAACATACGCTTTTTTGAAAAAAAGCTTAGCAAAAAACTTATGCGCAAAATTATCATTTTGCGATGGTTTATTTATATTTCCGGCAACCAAGCAGCCGGAATAAATCACAAAATTTAAGAAAATCTCTTGCGGACAATTCGTGAATTGTCCCTGCACTTATTTTTTGAGCATTTTTACAGACGCGTTCAATCAAGAATTCAAATTATTGAAAAATCAATCTTTTTATATTCGGCAATCTGTTAAATTTAATTTTTCTTACGGGTGATTCTTAAGTCGCCCGCATGCAAATCACTGAAAATCAAAGTTTTATTTTGGCTTTTCTATTGCTTATTCCTTAACTTTTTTCAAAAAGAGACTATAGGATTTTTCTCTGTCTTTTTATCTCAAAAAAGCGTGCTCTGCTTTCTTTAAACTCTTCCCTGTCGGTACACGTAAGTATAACCTGCTTATTTTTAATCTCGCTGAGCATATACTTGCGCCTCTCCTCGTCAAGCTCACTCAAAATATCATCAAGCAAAAGCACGGGATATTCGCCGAAAATATCATTTATCAGCTCGCACTGCGACAGAATAAGCGATAAAACAGCAGTCCTCATCTGCCCCTGTGACGCATAAACCTTCATATTCCTGCCGTTTATCTTGAAATCAAAATCATCTCTGCTCGGCCCTATAAGTGAAAAACCTGCCTCTTTCTCTCTCTCTTTGCTTTGCGTAAGAACTTTGTAAAAATAATCCCTGTCGTAAAACTTTTCCTTCACCGAAGGGTTGTATAAAAGCGAAAGAATTTCTTCATTTTTGCTCATTTCGCCCTGGTATTTTTTTGCGTACGGATTTATTTTTTCTATCATTTCAGACCTGTACCGGCAGATAACACTGCCGTATGCGGCAAGCGATTCGTTCCATACATCAATCATCTCGTCGGAAACATTTCTCTTTTTAAGACTCGCATTTTTCTGCTTGAGTATCTTGTAATACGCGGCAAGATTTTTAAAATATACGGGATATATCTGGCTTATAAACCCGTCTAAAAACGTCCTCCTTTTTGAAGGTCCGTCTTTTATAAGCTCCATATAATCGGGAGTAAAAAGCACCGCTTTTAAAACCCCCACAAGCTCCGAAAGCTTTTTAACCGGCACGCCGTTAATCTTTATCATCTTGCTCTTTTCTATCTTTATTTCGGCGCACATTTCTCTTTTTTCAGCTTCAAAAAAAAGACAAAGTTCGGCTTTCTTTTCGCCCTCTTTAACCGTTTCAAAATCCTTTGAAACACGGTAAGACCTGCCGTTGCAGAAAAAATAAAGCGCTTCTATGATATTCGTTTTTCCCTGCCCGTTTTTCCCGTAAAGAACATTTATTCCTTTGTCAAAGCTAAAGGATAAATCAGAGTAATTTCTGAAATTGTGAAGCTTTAATTTTTCAATTTTCATTTTTTCAAACCTTTAATTTTCACTTTTAATAACTTTAAGCGAAAACTTTTCACCTTCAAATTCAATGTAAATCTCGTCGCCGTCGTATATTTTTTTACCGCGTCTTGTTTCCGTTTCGCCGTTGAGCTTAACGTACCCTTCGCAGATAAGCAGCTTTGCATCCGCACCGCAAGATGTGATGTTTGCAAACTTTAAAAGCTGGTCAAGCTTAATGTACGGCGTGTTAATATATATTTTTTCCATTTTTTCACCGCTTATTTAATTAATTGTTTTGGGAAGCACCATATAATAAAATTTGTCCCCTTCAATAGGCGTTATGACGCACGGCGACTTTTCATCGCTGAAATTCATAAATATGTTGTCGTCCTCAACCGCCTTTAACGCTTCAAGTATAAACTTGCTTCCGAGCCCTATTTTAAGTGTTTCGTTCGTGTTGCCGATGTCTATTTCTTCATTGAAATCCCCTTTTTTGGTGTGACACTTAACGCTTAAAACAGAACCGTCGATTTCAAGTATAACAGGAATTCTGTTGTCGTCAAAATTTATAAGTATAGATGCTCTTTCTATAGTCTGCGTTATAAGCCTTCTGTCAACATTAACGCAAAACTTGCTCTGTCTTGATACAAACTGGTTGTAATTTATGTATTCTCCTCCCATAAGGCACGACGTAACCTTGAAATTTAAAAACTCAAATATAACGGTGTTTTGATTAAACGAAATTTTAAGATCGTCTTCGTCGTCCGTAAGAGTTTTTAAAATATCATTTGCTATTCTTCCCTTGATTATAAATTCAAATTCGTCATTTCTTTCCGGAATAATCTGCTTTCTTATTGAAAGACGGTATCCGTCTACTGAAATGACCTTCATTTCGGTTTTTGATATTTCAAATTTAAGTCCTGTAAGAATAGGTCTTGATTCGTCCTGTGCGGTAGAGAAAACCGTATCTCTTACTATATTTTTAAAATCTCTTGTTTTAAGCTTTATTTCTCTTTCTGCTTCAACTTCCGTTTGTTTCGGAAATTCTTTCGGGTCCATTCCGGAAATGTTAAATTTGTTTTTCGGAGTGTATATAAAAGCTTCGTTGTTTTCTTTTACGTCAAAGTTTATAACTCCTTCGTCGCTCTTTCTTAAAATATCTCCGAGCATTCTTGCTTCCAAAACGGTTTCTCCGCCTTCTTCGATTGTTGCATTAACTTTGCATTCTATTGATATTTCAAGATTTGACGCTCTTATTGTAAGGTCATTTTCTGCTTCAAATTTTATTCCCTTAAGTATTTCTATCGAAGATGAAGTATTAGCTGCTTTTGAAACGTTATTTAC
>CABUQL010000119.1 GCA_902493665.1 uncultured Eubacteriales bacterium | reverse complement strand
AAAGGACTTGACGAAAAGCTTCTATACGACAACAAAGATTATTGCATAAGAATACCGATGATAAGCGAGGCGAGAAGCCTTAATCTTTCAAACTCGGCTGCAATAGTCGTTTATGAAGCACTAAGGCAAAACGGTTTTAAGGGGTTAAATGAAAAAGGAAGTCTTACAAAATTTTCGTGGGAATAGAAGGAGCGTAATATGGGAAAAATAAAAATCATTACTGACAGTACGTCTGATGTAACACTTAACGAGGCCGAGAAATACGGCATAGAAATTTTGGGACAGACAATTTTGTTCGGCGATAAATCTTATACCGAAACACTTGAGCTTTCGGCAGATGATTTCTGGGTAAAGCTTAAAGAGTTCGGCGGTATTCCCAAAACATCGCAGATAAACATTACAAAGTTTACCGAGTGTTATGAAAAATACAAAGATATGCAGATGATTTACATTGCAATATCGGGAAAATCAAGCGGTACTATTCAATCCGCAACGCTTGCAAAAAATATGTTTCTTGAAGAAAATCCCGAAGCCGACATAACAATAATTGACAGTGAAAAATTTGCTTACGGCTACGGATACTGGGTTGTTAAGGCCGCAATAATGGCAAACGAGGGAAAAACTAAAGAAGAAATTGTAAAAGCGGTAACAGAAGGTCTTGCAAAAACCGAAGTGCTTTTTGCGGTTGACGACCTTACGTTTTTGCAAAAAGGCGGAAGAATAAGCCCTGCTGCAAAAATTGTGGGAAACCTTCTCGATATAAAACCAATTCTTTCTGTCGTTGACGGTCTTATATTAAATGTTGCAAAGGTCCGCGGCAGTAAAAAGATGTATGCAAAAATTGCGGAAATGATGCTTGAAAACGGCGACGATCTTGAAAATCAGACAATCAACATTTTGCACTGCAACAATGAAGATATGATAGAAAAAATGGAAAATGCAATATCTGCAAAGGTTAATGTTAAGGGATTTGAAAGACGCATTGTCGGCGGAACAGTCGGAACAAACACGGGGCCGGGAGTTATTGCGGTAACTTATATAAAGAAACTTTCATAATTTTAAAAAAATACTTGCAAAATTTCCCGTTATGGTGTAATATAAATGCAGAATGTTAAAAATTTAACCAATTATGTAATTTGCGGATAAAATCCGTTACATATCATAAATTTATGAGGTGAAAAAAATGAACAAAAAGACTATCGAAGATATTAACGTTACAGGTAAAAAAGTATTGGTAAGATGCGATTTTAACGTACCGTTAGATGAAAACAAAAACATAACAGACGAAAACAGAATTATAGGAGCTCTTCCCACAATCAAATACTTGATTGACCATAAAGCAAGAGTTATTCTTTGCTCACACCTCGGAAGACCGAAGGGCGAATTTAATGAAAAATACAGTTTGAAACCTGTTGCAAAAAGACTTTCCGAACTTTTGGGGCAGGAAGTTAAAATGGCAACAGATGTAATCGGCGAAAGCGCAAAAGAGCTTACATCTTCAGTCGGTGAAGGCGAAGTTGTTATGCTTGAAAACGTAAGATTCCACAAAGAAGAAGAAAAGAACGATCCCGAATTTGCAAAGAAACTTGCTTCTATGGCTGACATTTATGTAAATGACGCATTCGGTACTGCACACAGAGCACACGCTTCAACTGCAGGCGTTGCAGCATATCTTCCCGCTGTTTGCGGATATCTTATTCAGAAAGAAATCGAAGTAATGGGCAAAGCACTTTCAGATCCGGCACGTCCTTTCGTTGCAATACTCGGAGGTGCAAAGGTTTCTGATAAAATCGGTGTTATTGAAAATCTTATAGAAAAAGTTGACTACCTTATAATCGGCGGAGGAATGGCTTATACATTCCTTAAAGCAAAAGGTTATGAAGTAGGAACTTCAATCTGTGAATACGAAAAAGTTGAACTTGCAACAAAGCTTATGGAAAAAGCTCAGCAAAAAGGTGTTGAACTTCTTCTCCCGGTTGAAAACGTGGTTGCAAAAGAATTTGATGCAAATGCAGAAGCAAAAGTTGTTCCGGCAGATAACATTCCGGCAGACTACATGGGTATGGATATCGGTCCTAAAACAGTTGAACTTTTCTCAGAAGTTATCAAAAAAGCAAAAACAGTTATCTGGAACGGCCCTATGGGCGTATTTGAATTCCCGAGATTTGCAGAAGGCACAAAAGCAATTGCAAAAGCTCTTGCTGAATCGGGCGCAATCACAATTATCGGCGGCGGAGACAGTGCTGCTGCAGTTGAACAGCTCGGATTTGCTTCAAAAATGACTCATATTTCAACAGGCGGCGGAGCTTCTCTTGAATTCTTGGAAGGAATTGAACTTCCCGGTATTGCTGCTCTTAACGACAAGTAATTTTATAAAAACGATAGTCGGATGAACTCAAAGTGACATCCGGCTATCTTCTGTTATATTCACTTAAGAATATTAAAATTGGAGGCTACATTTATGAGAAAAACAATAGTTGCCGGTAACTGGAAAATGAATAAAACTCCGGCTGAAACAACAAAACTTATCAATGAATTAAAACCGCTTGTTAAAGACAGCGAAAACGGCGTTGTGGTTTGCGTGCCTTTTACATCGCTTGCGAATGCAATTGAAGCTGCAAAGGGAAGCAACATTAAAGTCGGCGCACAGAATATGTATTTTGAAGAAAGCGGCGCTTACACAGGCGAAATCGCACCTTCAATGCTTACAGAAATGGGAGTTGAGTATGTTGTAATCGGACATTCCGAAAGAAGACAGTACTTTGCTGAAACAAACGAAACAGTTAACAAAAAAGTTGTTAAAGCTTTTGAACATAATCTTATTCCGATTATCTGCGTCGGCGAATCTTTGGAGCAGAGAGAACAGGGTGTTACATTTGAGCTTGTTTCAATGCAGACAAAAATTGCTCTTTTGTCACTTACAAAAGAACAGGTTAAAAAAGTTATTATAGCTTACGAACCTATCTGGGCTATCGGAACAGGAAAAACTGCTACAAGCGATCAGGCTGAAGAAGTTTGTGCGAAAATCAGAGAAACAATTGCATCTGTTTACGGAAAAGACGTTGCCGATGAAGTTACAATTCAATACGGCGGAAGCGTTAACGCTAAAAACAGTAAAGAACTTTTTGCAAAAGAAAACATCGACGGCGGTCTTGTCGGCGGTGCAAGCCTTAAAGCAGAAGATTTCAGTATAATTGTAAACAGCTGAGAATTTTAATCAAACGGGCGGTGGATAAACACACCGCCTTTTTAAAAGCAAACAAATTACTTACACAGAAAGGATAATATACTATGAAACCCGTAGTTTTAGCTATACTTGACGGTTACGGAATCAGTAAATATCATGAAGGCAATGCCGTATATGCGGCTAAAAAACCGAACCTTGACGCACTTGAAAAAAACAATCCGACCACTATTATACATGCAAGCGGTCTTGATGTAGGCCTTCCCGACGGACAGATGGGAAACAGTGAAGTAGGACACACAAACATCGGCGCAGGAAGAATTGTATATCAGGAGCTTACAAGAATTACAAAAGCTATCGAAGAAAAAACTTTTTTTAAAAACGAAGCGTTTGTAAAAGCTTGCGAAAACTGCAAAAAGAATAATTCCGCACTTCATTTGATGGGACTTTTGTCAGACGGCGGCGTTCACAGTCATATAGGACATCTTTTCGGTCTTTTAACGCTCGCCAAAGAAAACGGTTTAAAAGATGTTTACGTTCACTGCTTTATGGACGGACGTGACGTTTCGCCGACAAGCGGTGTAAATTACATCAAAATGCTCATTGAAAAAATGCGTGATTTGGGCGTAGGAAAAATTGCCACTGTTATGGGACGTTATTATGCAATGGACAGAGATAACAGATGGGAAAGAGTTGAAAAGGCTTACAATGCAATGGTAAACGGTGTCGGTGAAAAAGCTTCGTCTGCCGTTGAACTTATGGAAGAATCATACAATAAAGACGTTACAGATGAATTTATTGTTCCTGCCGTTATTGATGAAAACGGAAAAATCAAAGAAAACGATTCTGTTATTTTCTTTAATTTCAGACCCGACAGAGCAAGAGAAATATCAAGAACGATAGTTGACGAAAAATTTGACGGCTTTAACAGAACTTTCTTTAAAACAACTTTTGTTTGCATGACGCAGTATGATGCTCTTATGCCTAATGTTGAAGTTGCTTTCAAACCCGAATCGCTTGTTAACACATTCGGCGAATACATCAGCAATAAAGGTCTTAAGCAGCTTAGAATTGCCGAAACTGAAAAATATGCGCACGTTACTTTCTTCTTTAACGGCGGCGTTGAAAAAGTTTATGAGGGCGAAGACAGAATACTTGTTCCTTCTCCGAAGGTTCCGACATATGACCTTCAGCCTGAAATGAGCGCGTATGAGGTTTGCGATAAAGTTGTTGAGGCTATAAAATCAGATAAATACGATGCAATAATTTTAAACTTTGCAAACTGCGATATGGTCGGTCACACAGGTGTTATGGAGGCTGCCGTTAAAGCGGTTGAGGCAGTGGACACTTGCATAGGAAGAGTTGCCGATGCAGTAAAAGAAATGGGCGGAGTAATACTCATTACGGCTGACCACGGAAATGCCGAGCAGATGATTGACCCCAAAGATAAGTCTGTGTTTACGGCACACACAACAAACGTTGTACCGCTTATTATGGTAGGTCTTGATAAAAAACTTAAAGAGTCGGGCAGACTTGCCGACCTTGCACCGACTATGCTTGATATTATGGGACTTGAAAAACCGTCGGAAATGACAGGGGAGAGCCTTATCGAAAAATAAGGTGTTTTTAAACAGATTATATAAAATAAAAGGATTGACATTTTTATGCGTCAATCCTTTTTTGTATTGCAATTTTTAAAGCAATTATTCCGTTTCGATGTTTTCGCAGTTTACAAGTTCAAGTTTTTCACCGAAAGAGGTTGTAACGTTTATTTTGCTTAATTTAATATTTTTTGCGTTTTCAATGTGTA
>CABUQL010000118.1 GCA_902493665.1 uncultured Eubacteriales bacterium | reverse complement strand
TTTTATAATTAATTACGATAATGCAACAAGCGGCGACATATTAAATCTTATTGATTTTGTAAAACAGACAGTTTACAAAAAAACAGGCGTTATGCTTGAAGAAGAAGTTAAGCTGCTTAAATAAGTAGGGGGAAGTTAAATTGAAATTCGTTATAATTACAGGAATGTCGGGTGCGGGCAAAAGCCAGGCGGTAGACTGTTTTGAGGATATGGGATATTACTGTATCGACAATATGCCGTCTGAGCTTTTTGCAAAATTTGCGGAAATGTGCTATCAGGCGGAAAGCAGATTTGACAAAGTGGCATTTGTGATAGATACAAGAAGCAGCAAAATGTTTTCCGATATCTTCAAAGGAATCGACGAGCTTGAAAAATTCGGCGACTCGTATGACATTTTGTTCCTCGACTGCGACGATGACACAATTGTAAAAAGATACAAAGAAACAAGAAGGTCGCATCCTTTATCTCCCGATGGACGTATTATTGACGGTATTGAAAAAGAAAGAAAAATACTTGAACAAATCAAGTATAAGGCAAAATATGTTATAAATACCTCGCAAATGCTTCCGAGAGATTTAAAGGAACGCATTGAAGAAATTTTCAGCGATAATGAGGAAGAAAAGAGAATTAACGTAAATGTTGTTTCGTTCGGATTCAAATACGGAATCCCGCTTGATTCCGACCTTGTTTTTGACGTAAGATTTCTTCCGAATCCTTATTATATTCCCGAATTAAAGCATAAAACGGGACTTGATAAAGAAGTAAGAGATTATGTAAATAAATTTAAGCAGACACAGGCTTTTGCTCAAAAGCTCGACGATATGATAAGCTTTTTAATGCCTTGCTATGTTGAAGAGGGAAAAACACAGCTTGTAATTTCTGTCGGCTGCACGGGCGGAAAACACCGTTCGGTAACGCTTGCGGCGCATGTCAGCGAACTTCTTATTAAACTCGGATATAAAGTAAGACTGATACACAGAGATATAAATAAGGGAAAGTAAATCGGAGGATATATGATTGACTTTTTGAATGGAAAAATTAAGCAAAGGCTTTCTAAAATAAAAATTGTTGCTATCGGCGGAGGAACAGGCATTTCAACAATGCTCAGAGGCATAAAACACTATACCGAAAACATTACCGCCATCATAACCGTTGCAGACGACGGCGGAGGCTCGGGAATGCTCAGAGAAGATTTAAATATGCTTCCTCCCGGCGATGTGAGAAACTGCATTTTGGCTCTCTCAAATACAGAGCCGATACTTGCAAGACTTCTGCATTACCGTTTTCCCTCGGGAAGACTTAAAGGGCAGAATTTCGGAAATCTTTTTCTTGCGGCAATGTGCGGTGTTAACGGTGGAAGTTTTGAAGATGCGGTGCGTCAATGCAGCGATGTTTTGGCAGTTAAAGGACGTGTTTTGCCCGTTACAAATCAAAATGTAAATCTCGGCGCAAAAATGTCGGACGGAAGCACGGTTTTAGGTGAATCCACAATTCCGCAGTACGCACACAGCAAGGGATGCAAAATTGAAAAAATCTTTCTCACGCCTGCAAAAATCGACCCTGTAAAAGACTGTTTAAAATGCATAGCTGAGGCTGATATTATAATTTTGGGCCCCGGAAGTTTATACACGAGCATTATTCCGAACCTTCTTGTTTCCGGCGTTGCGGATGCGATAGTAAACAGTAAGGCAAAAGTTGCGTATGTAAACAATATTATGACTCAGCGCGGCGAAACGGAAGACTACAGTGCATTTGACCACGCAGAAGCAATACTTAATCATACAAATGATAAAATTATCGATTACTGCATTGTAAATGACGAGCCGATTGACGATTTTCTTAAATCAAAATACAGACTCGAACGCTCGGAACAGGTTAAAATTGACACACCTCGTTTTATAAAAAGCAATATAACGCTTGTAAGCGGAGAAATGCTTGATTCATCAAAAGGATACGCAAGGCACAATTATGATAAATTGGCAAAATACATAATGGATTTATGTTACAATATTAAATATAATAAGGAATGAGATTTTAATGTCATTTTCTTCAGAAGCAAAAAAAGAAGTTCTTGCAAACGACAAATCCAAAAGATGCTGTCTTCTTGCCGAATTTTGTGCAATTTTTGCGTTTTCGGGAAAAATAACTTTTTCGGACGGAAAATATATTTTGCACATCACAACGGAAAGCGCACCGCTTGCACGCAGAATTTATAACCTTATAAAATACAACTTTGACGTTGTTTCAAAAATAGAAATTTTAAAGAAAAAGAATTCAAACAAGTTTTATTATCTTATTTTGGTGCAAAATAATCCCGAAATACTTAAAATATTAAAAGTGATGGGATTTGTAAAAAATAATATAAGCGAATTTTCAAGTTATATAATCGATAAAAAGATTTATGAGAAAAAGTGCTGCAAAAAAGCGTTTATTAAAGGTGCTTTTTTGGCGGGCGGATTTGTTTCAAATCCGGAAAAAAATTATCATCTTGAATTTGCCGTGCCTCATATTGAGGTTAAAGATACGTTAAACGAAATTTTGTGCGAATCGGGATTTTCGCCTAAGCAAATTACAAGAAAATCAAAGTACGTGATTTACTTTAAATTAAGTGAGGATATTGCCGACATATTAAGTTATATCGGTGCTTTTAATTCGCTTATGGAAATTCATAACACAAAAATTATAAAAGAAATGCGCAACAACGTAAACAGGTTTGTTAATTGCTCAACGGCAAACCTTGACAAGGTTGTTAAAGCGTCGATGAAACAGATAGAATGTATCGAATTAATCGAGAAAAAAGGAAAAATGTCCGAGCTTCCGCCGTCACTTTATGACGTTGCGGTTTTAAGACTTAAAAACAAAGAACTCGGACTTAAAGAACTCGGCGAAATGCTAAATCCTCCTTTGAGCAAGTCCGGTGTAAACCACAGACTTAAAAAAATCGAGGAATTTGCGCAAAAACTATGATTTAACATTAACCTTGATTTGTAAAAGCAAAAAATGCGGTGAATTTAAGACGCAACGTATTACAAAATCCGATAGGAAAGGAGAGAGTTTTATATGTTTACGCATCTTCATCTGCACACAGAGTACAGTCTGCTTGACGGTGCCGCAAAAATCAAAGATGTTGTTAAATATGCAAAAGAGCTCTCCATGAAATCGCTTGCAATTACCGATCACGGCGTAATGTACGGTGTGGTTGATTTTTATAATGAAGCAAAAAACAACGGTATAAAACCTATTATCGGATGTGAGGTATATACTGCCGCAAAATCAAGATTTGACAGAAACAAAAACGAAAAATACGGACATCTTATACTTCTTGCAAAAAATCAGACGGGATATGTAAATTTAATGAAAATATGTTCAATCGGATTTTCGCAGGGGTATTACTATAAACCCAGAATTGATTTTGAAGTTTTGCAAAAACACTGTGACGGACTTGTTGCTCTTAGCGGTTGCCTTAGAGGCAATGTTAACGAGGCACTTTTAAACGGTAACTATGAAAAGGCAAAATTACTTGCACTTAAATTTAAATCTATATTTAAAGACGATTATTACCTTGAAGTGCAAAATCATAATCTGGAAGATGAAATTAAAATAATCCCCGAAATAATTAAGCTTTCAAATGAGCTTGGAATCAAACTTGCCGCAACAAACGACGTTCATTACACAAAAAAAGAGAATGCCGTTTTGCAGGATATTATGCTATGCATACAGACGGGAAAAAAAATTCACGATGAAAACCGCCTTAAATTTGCAACTGATGAGTTTTATTTAAAATCCGAAGAAGAGATGCGAAGTCTCTTTAAAGATATTCCCGAAGCAATAGAAAACACGAATGAAATTTCAGAAAAATGCAATGTTGAACTTGACTTTTCAAAAACTTATCTTCCGAAGTTTGATGAGAAAATCAATGCCGACTTGTATCTTGAAAAACTGTGCACCGATTCCATGAACAGGCTTAATATGACAAGCGACGAGGTGAAAAGGCGTCTTAAATATGAGCTTGATACCATAAAAACAATGGGTTACAGTGATTATTTTTTGATAGTTTGGGACTATGTTAATTTTGCAAGAAAAAACGGCATAAGTGTCGGTCCCGGACGTGGTTCGGCGGCAGGAAGCCTTGCAGCGTATCTTTTGGGGATAACGGAAGTTAACCCATTAAAATATAACCTTATTTTTGAAAGATTTTTAAATCCCGAAAGAGTTACAATGCCTGATATCGACATTGATTTTTGCTATGTAAGACGTCAGGAAGTAATTGATTATATTTACGAAAAATACGGCAGAGACCGTGTCGCACAGATAGTTGCGTTTGATACAATGAAAGCGCGTGCTGCGGTGCGCGATGTCGGAAGAGTTTACGGAATTTCATACGACCTGACCGACAAAACCGCAAAAATGATTCCCCGTGAGATTGGAATTACGATTGATGCGGCACTGCAGGATGTACATGAACTGAAAAAACTTTACGATACAAATTTTGAGGTTAAAAGGCTCATTGACATTTCGCGTGAAGTTGAAGGAATGCCAAGAAACATTACAACTCACGCTGCGGGACTTGTAATCGGCGATAAGGCGCTTAACAATTATGTGCCGACTTTAGTATCCGACAACACTGTTTTAACGCAGTATCCTGCCGTTGTTCTGGAAAAACTCGGTCTTGTTAAAATGGATCTTTTAGCTCTTCGAAATTTAACGATTATCAATGATGCAACTGCAAAAATCAAAGAAAACGAAGAGTTTGAGTTGGAAAACATAAAATATGATGACAAAAAGGTTTATGAAATGATTTCGCGCGGTGAAACAGACGGTGTGTTTCAGCTTGAAAGCGACGGAATGAAAGCATTTTTAAAAGATTTAAGGCCGTCGTGTTTTGAAGATCTCATAGCAGGACTTTCTCTTTACCGTCCGGCAACCGCAAAATTTCAGATACCGCTTTATATAAAAAACAGAAAAAATGCAAAAAATATAAAATATAAGCATCCGCTTCTTG
>CABUQL010000117.1 GCA_902493665.1 uncultured Eubacteriales bacterium | reverse complement strand
CTGTATTAAATTATAACAAGTTTTTTCTTGTTTTGTTATCATTTTTTGCTCAATTGCTGTCATAAATATTCATATTTTGCCTAATTATCATAAAAACCACATTTATTTTATTGTTCGGCAGCAGGACATTTAAGAGTTGCCGCTCTTTTATAAAGAGGCTTTAAGAATTTTTCCTCGCCTTTTCGGCGTTTTTCCAAACCTTCCTGTGCAATTTCAACAAGGTCATACAAAAATGCCGACAGAAAATCTTCATCACATATTTTTGAAAGCTTTTTACCTGAAACAACAAGATTTCTAAGTTCGGTGTTTGTCATTGTTATGTTGTTTTCATAAAAAAAATCCTCCGTGCAATCCGCCGCCTCGTTAAGATTTGAAAGTATTCCGAGGTTAAAAGCGCAAGGTGCAAATTCCTCGCCTTTTTTCTGCGTGCAGTCGCTTCTGATTTCCAGAGTTCCTCTGGCGGTTATCTCAACATTTTTAAATGACAGATAGCATTCAATATCCTCTTTTTGTGCACCGCACTTTGGATTTTCAAAATAATCGCATATATTTACAGGCTCAAAAATTTCATATTTTCCGTTTCTGATTCTGTTAAACATCTGCTTTTTTTCAAAATACTTTAAAAGCGATTTGACATCCGAAAATTCTTCGTCAATTTTTCCCGTAATGTTTTTGCAAACTCCGAAACCGCTGTTTTCCCACAAATAATCCCTGTAGCATAAATATCCCTTATTATCAAAATCGGGCGAATTTGAAAACAAAATTGCTCTTACAAAATCAAGCTTTGCAAAAAGCGTGTATGCTTTGGGAAGATTTTTTAAATCAATGTCCAGATGTGTTTGAACCGATGAAAGATACGCCGGGAAATCGCTCATTTTATGTTTTCCGGGATGTTTTCTTAAAAACGTATCAACCATATTGTACGTTGAAAAGTTGACATGTTTTTGCGTTATTGATTTTTTGTTCGGGTTTGTTCCCCTGTTTAAAAGCTGATGGTTTTTGCTCTTAAAATATGAATCGGCAATATCAAAATACTTATAAAACCTGTCTGCAATATCGCAAAGATTGTCGCCGTAGCCCATAGAAAACTCAAAATTATTGTATGAGTTGTCAAATGAAACACCGTCGCCAAATTCATTTATAAGAAAAAGCGCTTCGCCGTTTTCTGCAATATCAACTTTAAACCCTATTTCCAAAAACACGTTTAAAACGCCCTTTGCAAAAGATGTATCAACATCTGAGCCACTCATATTTACAAGCGGAAACTCAAGCTCCGCTCCGACGTTTTTTATACTTTTTTCTTCAAACGGTTTAAAAAATCTGTCATATATTATTTTTCCAGCGTCCATAAGTTTGTTCCTTTTAAATATCCGTCAGTTTATTTTCAATAGTTTCTGGTTTGCGTTTTTTCACACTCAAATAAATAAATCTGATAAGAGATGTAATACCCATTCCGGTAAGTGCACCGCAAAAATCAATTAAAACATCCTTCACACCGGGACCTCTGCCCGGCACAAAAATCTGATGCACCTCATCGCTTATTGCATAAATAAGGCAAACAGCACAACATACAAAAAATAAATTCAATGAAGTGTTCTTTTTTCCGAAGCTTAAATAAAATGCTCCTATCAAAAACGCACCCAAACATAAAAAAATTGTGTAGTGCGCACATTTTCTGATTATATTGTTTATTTTTTTAACTATTTCTTTTTTTTCGCTTTCGCTTTTATGCTTTGTTGCAGGTATTATATCGACAACCTTTTTTGTTATTTCTTTGCTCACAGAGTCCGACTGCGTGGCAGGCTGAGCCGAAAATGCAAAAATAGATACTGCCGTTATTGCAACGCATAACCAGATTATAATTTTAAATACTTTCATTAAATACCCTCTTGTTTTTTGTCATTTAATTTATTATACACCAATTTTTTCAAATTGTAAACATTAAATTAAGACATAAAAAAAGAGCAGAAATAAATCTGCCCTTTTTAAAATTATGAATTAAAGTTCTGCGAAGTATTTAATTGTTCTTACCATCTGGCTTGTGTAAGAATTTTCATTGTCATACCACGAAACAACCTGTACTTCATACAAATCGTCGGCAATCTTTGATACCATTGTCTGTGTAGCGTCAAAGAGTGAACCGTATCTCATACCGATAACGTCTGAAGAAACGATAGGATCTGTGTTGTATCCGAATGATTCTGAAGAAGCAGCTTTCATAGCAGCGTTGATACCGTCAACAGTAACGTCATTTCCTTTAACAACAGCTGTAAGAATTGTTGTTGAACCTGTCGGAACAGGAACTCTCTGTGCAGAACCGATGAGTTTTCCGTTAAGTTCGGGGATAACAAGACCGATTGCTTTTGCAGCACCTGTTGAGTTAGGAACGATGTTTGCAGCACCTGCTCTTGCTCTTCTCATATCGCCTTTTCTGTGCGGGCCGTCAAGAATCATCTGGTCGCCTGTGTAAGCGTGGATTGTTGACATGATACCGCTCTGGATAGGAGCATATTTGTTAAGAGCATCTGCCATAGGAGCCAAGCAGTTTGTTGTGCATGATGCAGCAGAAATAATTGTATCTTCTTTTGTAAGAGTTTTTTCGTTAACGCTGAAAACGATTGTTTTAAGGTCATTTCCTGCAGGAGCGGAAATTACAACTTTTTTAGCGCCGGCATTGATGTGAGCCTGGCTCTTTTCTTTTGATGTGTAGAAACCTGTGCATTCCAAAACAACGTCTACGCCGATTTCTCCCCACGGAAGTTTGGAAGCGTCTGCTTCTTTGTAAATTGTAAGAGTTTTTCCGTCTACGGTAATTGTGTTTGCTTCGTCGTCAGCTTCAACAGTGTGAAGATTTTCTCCGATTTTACCGCAGTAACCGCCCTGTGCTGTATCATATTTTAAAAGATCAGCAAGCATAGAGGGTTTTGTAAGGTCATTGATTGCTACAACCTCATAACCTTCTGCGCCGAACATCTGACGGAATGCCAAACGACCGATACGGCCAAAACCATTAATTGCAACTTTTACTGCCATAATTATTTCCTCCTAAAATTAACATAATTTTATTCATTGCGTATAGTTTACTATATTTTCAAAAAATATGCAATACCTTTGTTAAAAAAATCACATATTTATTCAAAAAACTGTAATGTCCGATGCATTTTTTGTGCAGTTTTTGAATAAATTTGAATAAATATCAAGCGTTTTTACAAATACAAACTTAAAATATCAACTAAGTTTATTCATAAACGATTTCAACGCTTTTCATAACAACGTCTTCAACAGGTTTTTCACCGCTTGTCTGAACTGCGGCGATTTTGTCAACCTCGTCCATACCTTCTACAACTTTTCCGAAAGCCGCATAACTTCCGTCAAGACTCTGCGAAACCATCGGCGATGTTTCAAGAACTATAAAGAACTGGCTGCTTGCCGAGTCGTAATCCATTGCACGTGCCATACTTATAACACCGCGTGTATGCTTAAGGCTGTTGTTTACTCCGTTTAAAGAAAACTCACCTTTAATTGTTTCTTTGCTTCCGCCCATTCCCGTACCTTCGGGGTCGCCGCCCTGAATAACAAATCCCGGCACTATTCTGTGGAACGTAAGTCCGTTGTAAAATCCTTCATCTGCAAGCTTTATAAAGTTTTTAACGGTTATCGGCGCATTTTTTTCATCAAGCTCAATTTTTATTACTTCGCCGTCAGCCATTGTAATTTTCGCAAACGGTTTTCCTTCGCTTTTTTGTGCATTGCCGCAAGCTGCAAGCCCCATTATCACAGATGAGCATACAATCATTTTTAAAATTTTTCCGAATTTCAAATAAATCTCTCCTTGTAAATTTTATCATTTACAATTATATATAATTTGGTTTTATTTTGCAAGATTTTTCTAAAAAATATTTTAATCAAACTTTTGCAAACTGGCTTTCATAAAGTTTTTTGTAAAATCCGCCTTTTTTAATAAGCTCCGTGTGATTTCCTTTTTCAATAATTTTTCCGTCTTTCATAACGAGAATCAGCGTCGCATTTCTTATGGTTGAAAGTCTGTGCGCCACAACAAAGCTTGTTCTGCCCTCCATAAGAGCGTCAAAAGCTTTCTGAACCAGCATTTCGGTTCTTGTGTCGATGTTTGAAGTTGCCTCGTCAAGTATAAGCATGGGCGGCATACAAAGCATAACACGTGTTATGCAAAGAAGCTGCTTTTGCCCCTGGCTTAAGCTTTCGCCCGTAAGATAAGTGTTAAGTCCCTGCCCCATTTTTTCAATAAATTCGTAGCTGTGCGCCCTTTTTGCGGCGTCAATTATTTCTTCATCTGTTGCATCGGGTTTTGCAATTGCAACGTTTTCACGTACCGTTCCTTCTTTTATCCATGTGTCCTGAAGCACCATACCGATGTTTTTTCTGAGCGAATGTTTTGTTACACCATTGATGTTAACTCCGTCTATGGTTATTGCGCCTTTGTCAGCTTCGTAAAATCTCATAATAAGATTTATAAGCGTTGTTTTTCCGCATCCCGTAGGGCCGACAATGGCTATTCTCATGCCTTCTTTTGCACTTAAATTAAAATCTTCTATAAGGCTTTTTGACTTGTCATAACTGAAAAATACGTTATCAAAATCAACGTTTCCGTTTACTTTCGGAAGAATTCTATCTTCTCCGCCTTTTTCCTCTTTTTCCTCAATAAGCGCAAATATTCTCGACGCACACGCAAGCGCATTTTGCATTTCCGTCACAACGGAGCTGATGTCGTTAAACGGTTTCATAAACTGGTTTGCATATGCCAAAAGTGCAGACAGTCCGCCGACGGTAAGAAGCCCTTTCGGGATAAGGAGCGCTCCGAAAAGCGCAACGAGTGCATATATAATGTTGTTTACAAACCTTGTTGCGGGGTTTGTAAGACTGCTGTAAAAAACCGCTTTTAAACTGTAATTCTTAAGCTTTTCGTTAATTTTGGAAAACCTGTCAGACAAATCATCTTCAACGCCGAACGCTTTTACAACTTTTTGGTTTCCTATAA
>CABUQL010000116.1 GCA_902493665.1 uncultured Eubacteriales bacterium | reverse complement strand
CGGACTTTCGATATTTATGTATTCGGGATTTGTAAAATCAGTGCCGCTTGAAATTGAAGAAGCCGCAATGATAGACGGGTGCACGCCGCTTAAAATGTTTTTCGGCATAATACTTCCGATAATGAAGCCGATTGCAATTACAGTTGCAATTTTAAATGCAATGTGGATATGGAACGACTATCTTTTGCCGCTTTTGATTATCGGAAACGATTATAAAACAATACCGATTGCCGTGCAGTATTTGAGAGGCGGATACGGTTCTATAGATATGGGCGCAATGATGGCGCTTTTGGTACTTGCAATAATACCTATTGTTGTATTTTATTTGTTCAGCCAGAAATATATAATTGAAGGCGTAGTAGCGGGGGCGGTTAAAGGATGATAAAAAGTTTTAAAAGGAGTGCGGGAATACTTCTTCCCATATTTTCACTTCCGTCAAAATACGGCATAGGATGTTTTTCAAAGGAAGCATATGACTTTGTGGATAGACTTTATTTGTCAAAACAAACATATTGGCAGATACTTCCCGTAAATCCGACAGGCTGCGGCGATTCGCCGTATCAGTCGTTTTCAAGCTTTGCAGGAAATCCGTATTTTGTTGATTTTGAAGCTTTAAAAAAAGAAGGACTTATTTCGGATAAAGAGCTTTCGGAGTTTGATTTTTCGGACTCGGAAAAAAGCGTTGATTATGAAAAGATTAAAAAATCGCGTGAGAAGTGGTTTTCCGTCTGCTTTAAAAACTTTGATAAATCATCTTTAGAGTTTACGTCTTTTTGCAAAAAGCATAAAAACTGGCTTGATAATTACGCACTTTATATGGCACTGAAAGAAAAGTTTAATGACAAAGAGTGGTCAAAGTGGGACGAAGATATACGCTTTAAGAAAAAAAGTGCCGTAAAAAAATACAGCGATGAACTTTCTGAAAGAATAAACTATCATAAATTCATTCAATTTGAATTTTTCAAGCAGTGGACAAAGCTTAAAAAATATGCAAACTCAAAAAAAGTTAAAATAATAGGCGACATACCGATTTACGTGGCGTATGACAGTGCCGATGCGTGGGAAAATCCCGAGCTTTTTATGCTTGATAAGGATTTAAAACCAAAGCTTGTTGCAGGATGTCCGCCCGACGAATTTTCAAAAAAAGGTCAGCTTTGGGGAAATCCCGTATACAACTGGACTCAGCACAAAGCGACCGATTACAAATGGTGGATAAAGCGCATTAAATTCTCGCTTACGCTTTACGACGTTATGAGAATTGACCATTTCAGAGGCTTTGAAAGCTTTTATGCCATAAAATACGGCAGAAGCGATGCAGTGGAAGGAAAGTGGCTTAAAGGTCCGGGATATCAGCTTTTTAAAGCAATAAAAGAAAAACTCGGCGATATACCCATAATTGCGGAAGACTTAGGATTTTTAACGCCTGCAGTTCATTTGCTTCTTAAAAAAACGGGCTTTTGCGGAATGAAAATTTTCCAGTTCGCGTTTGGCGGCGGAAAAATAAGCGACCATATTCCGTATGCATATCCGGAAAATTCGGTTGCGTACACAGGAACTCACGATAACGACACTCTTATGGGATGGTATGAAAAATTAAAAAAACGCGACAGATTAAATGTCGACGAGTTTATTTTTTCGGGAGAAAAAAATATCGGTATGATAAAATGTGTTCTTTTTTCGGCGTCATATCTTGCAATAATTCCCATGCCAGATTATTTCTCACTCGGCTCCGAGGCGCGAATAAACATTCCGTCAACAGTGGGGAATAACTGGAAATGGCGTATGGAAAAAGATGCGTATAATATAAATCTTGCAAAAACAATTGCAAAAATAACAAAGCTTTCCGGCAGAATTTAGGGAGGAAATATGTTTAAGGAATATTTTGAAAAAACAAAACCGCTAAAAGATGCGGACAAAAAAGAAGTGTTTTCTAAGCTTTTAAGTTTTACCAAAGAAATGCTCAATAAAAAGGGCGACATTGACAATAAAAAGAAAGCATATTACGTTTCGGCGGAATTTCTTATCGGAAAGCTTCTTTCAAACAATCTTATAAACTTAGGAATTTACGATGAGGTTGACAGTGAGCTTAAAGAAGCGGGTATGACGCTGAGCGATTTTGAAGATATGGAAAACGAGCCTTCGCTCGGTAACGGCGGACTCGGACGTCTTGCAGCGTGTTTTTTGGATTCTGCCGCGACAATGGGGCTTTGCGCCGACGGAATAGGTCTTAATTATCATTTCGGACTTTTCAAACAGGTTTTTGAAGATGAAAAACAAACCGAAACAATAAATCCGTGGATTGATAACGACAGTTGGCTTGAGAAAACAGACGTCAGTTATGAAGTCAAATTCAAAAAGTTTGACGTTAAAGGAAAAATGTATAACATAAAGGTTTCGGGTTACAAAAACAACTGCAATACGCTTCATCTTTTTGACTTGGACGGCGTTGACGAGAGCATTGTAAAAGACGGAATTGAATTTGACAAAAAACAAGCCGACAAAAATATGACACTGTTTTTATATCCCGACGACAGTGACGAGGACGGCAAAAAACTAAGACTTTACCAGCAGTATTTTATGGTAAGCTGCGCCGCTCAGTATATACTCGACGAGGCGGTAAAAAAAGGAAGCAATCTTCACGATTTGAAAAATTATGCGGTTGTTCAGATTAACGACACGCACCCGACAATGATAATCCCCGAACTTATTTATCAGCTCGGCAAAAGGGGTATAAAAAGGGGCGAGGCAATCGACATTGTAAGCGGAATGTGTGCATATACAAATCATACCATACTTGCAGAGGCGCTTGAAAAGTGGCCGTCAAAGTATTTTGAAGAAATTATACCGCACATTTACGAAGAAATTAAATATCTTGACAAAACAGTAAAAGATAAATATGACGACAAAAGTCTTTATATTATCGACGCAAAAAAAGTTGTGTCAATGGCTGCGATAGATATTCATTTTTGTTTTTCCGTAAACGGCGTTGCAAAGCTTCACACCGATATTTTGGTAAATTCCGAGCTTGCAAATTTTGCAAAGGTTTATCCGAATAAGTTTAACAATAAAACAAACGGAATAACGTTCAGACGCTGGATTAAAATTGCAAATCCGCTGCTTTCCGATTACATTTCATCTCTTATCGGAAAAGACTTTTTAAAAGACACAAATGCGCTCTCGGAGCTTGAAAAATATTACGATGATGAAAATGTAATAAAAGAAATTATAGACATTAAAAAGAAAAACAAAGAGCTTTTAACGGATTATATAAGCCAAAACGAAAAAATAAACCTTATAAGCGACGGTATATTTGATATACAGGTAAAAAGGCTTCACGAGTACAAACGCCAGCAGCTCAACTTAATGTATATCATAAACAAATATCTTGAAATCAAAAAAGGCATTTACCCCGCACGTCCGATAAACTTTATATTCGGAGCAAAAGCGGCGCCGGCTTACGTTATGGCAAAAGAAATAATCCACGCAATACTTTGTATGCAGAAAATCATAAATTCCGACAGCGAGGCAAGAAAGTATATTAATCTTGTTATGGTTGAAAACTATAACGTTTCATACGCACAAAGAATCATTCCCGCCTGCGATATTTCGGAGCAGATATCTTTGGCATCAAAAGAAGCAAGCGGAACGGGAAATATGAAGTTTATGCTCAACGGTGCAATAACGCTCGGAACGCTTGACGGTGCAAATGTTGAAATTGCACAGTATGTCGGGGATGACAACATTTATATTTTCGGCAAAAAGAGCGATGAAGTAATATCTCTCTATAAAAAAAGCGCATATTATCCGTCTGTTTATTATAATAATGACGAAAAAATACGAAAAGTTTTAGATTTTATTATGGGAAAAGAAATGACGGATATAGGCGACAAAAAGCAGCTTAAAGACGTTTACGAAAACTTAAAGAGTAAAGATTACTTTATGACGCTTTTGGATTTTGAAGATTATGTTAAAGTAAAAGACAAAATGATTTCGGATTATGAAGACAAAATGAAATGGGGACAAAAAATGCTTGTAAATATTGCAAATGCAAGACATTTTTCATCTGACAGAACCATTTTAAGCTATGATAACGATATCTGGAAACTTGAAAACCAGGATAAATAAAACTATAATAAATCCCTGATTTTTTTGGCATCGGTGCCTTGGACAGGGATTTTTGTCTTTGCATAAAAATTTTCAAAAATTTATAAAAACTCTTGACAAGTAAACGATTGTTCACTATAATAATGGGTGAACGTTCGTTTACTTGTTTTGTTTTTACCGTAAAAGCTAACGGAACAGAATAATCCAATAACACGAAATCGAATAACACAGAATGGAGATTTTTATGTCGGATACAAAAGAAAAGATTTTACTTGCATCGCTTTCGCTTTTTGCCCGTGACGGATACGAAGCAGTTTCGGTAAGCAGTATTGCCTCAAGCTTAGGCATAACAAAAGGGGCGTTATATAAGCATTATAAAAACAAGCGTGATATTTTCGACAGTATAGTTGAAAGAATGTACCAAATCGATGAAAAAAGGGCGGAAAATCACAATGTTCCGAAAAACGAATACGATAAGTCGCCGTCTGATTACGAAAACACATCCTGCAAAAGTTTGAAAAAATTTACACTCTCGCAATTTGAGTTTTGGACAGAAGATGAATTTGTCGTAAACTTTCGCAAGATGCTTGTTCTTGAGCAGTACAGAAACGAAAAAATGCGTGATTTATATAAAATCTGCATTGTTACGGGTCCGGTCAAGTATACTGAAGACTTGTTTTGCGAAATGATTAAAAACGGCATTTTAAAAGAAGGCGACCCGAAATGTATGGCACTTAATTTTTATGCACCGCTTTATCTTTTGATAAATGCATCGGATTGCACGGATAAAAAGCACGAATATAAAAAAATGCTTGAAAATCACATCAACTCTTTTTTTGAAGAAAAATTAAAATAATAAGACACTACGGTGCCAAAAGCGAGGAAATAAAAATGAAATATATTAAAAGCGAAAAAT
>CABUQL010000115.1 GCA_902493665.1 uncultured Eubacteriales bacterium | reverse complement strand
ATTGTTTTAAAATCAAGATGGTTTGTCGGCTCGTCGAGAAGCAGAATTTCGGGTTCTTCCAAAAGCAGTTTTGCAAGCGAAAGCTTTGTTTTTTCTCCGCCCGAAAGCTTTGAAATTTTCATATTCTTATCAAATGATTCAAACCCCATGCCGTTTAAAACAGTATTGATTTTTGCTTTTACCGTAAAACCGCCGTTTTTGTCAAACATTTCGCTTTTTTCGGAATATGTTTTAAGCAGTTTTTCACGAATTTTGTCATTCTTTTCGGTTTCAAGCATTTTTTCAATTTCGCGCATATCGTTTTCAAGACTTGAAACATCGGAAAATACGCTCATCATTTCTTCAATAATTGTATTTTCCGAAACAAAAGATGCAACTTGTTTTAAATATCCGATTTTTGCGCCGTGAGCAATACTTATGTTTCCTGAGTCGTATGGCATTTCACCGCATATTATTTTTAAAAGAGTTGATTTTCCGCAGCCGTTTTTGCCGATTACGCCGACTCTTTCTCTTTCTTCAAGCTTAATTGAAACGTCGTTTAGTATTTCGTCGGTTCCAAAACTTTTGCTGACTGAATTTATCTGCAATATCATTTTTAATGTTACCTCATAACTGTATTTTAAGTTGTTTTAAAGTTCAAAAATTTCTTTTTAAAGCCAAAATTTTTGTTTTAAAGTTCGAAATCTTCTTTAGAAAATTTTGAAAAATCTTTTTTTGCTTTTCTTTTTATTTCACGTTTGAAAATATCGTATTTGTATTTTCTGCAAAGCGAGTTTTCCGAAACATTTTTGTTTTTCTTTTTGCAAAAAAGTATTTCTTCGTTATCTGTTTTTTCGCTGTATTCGCATAAAAAACACATTTTTTCTTCGTCGCCTCTGTAAAACATAAGCTTCACCTCTTGTATTATGTATTGTAACATACTTTTTTAAAATACACAATATATACGTTTTTTAAATTTTGTAAAATTTGCACTTGATATCGGAGCTCAAAAAATGTATAATATAATAATATAATGCCGCTTTTATGATTTAAAGCAATATAGGAGGTGTTTTAATGGCACAGAAAAAAGTTGTGACGGAAATTCTTCCGGTTTTGCCGCTTAAAGGATTTCCCGTTTTTCCATATATGATTATACATTTTGACGTAAAGAGAGATTTTTCACTTAAGGCGCTTGAAGAAGCCATAAGCGAGGACAGACACATTTTTCTTGCGGCACAGATTGACCCTCTTATTGAAGAACCGAAGGAGCAGGATATTTATAAAGTCGGAACTGTTGCAAAAATTAAACAGGTTTTAAAGCTTCCCGGAAACGATTCCAGGGTTCTTATAGAAGGGCTTTACAGAGCAAAGGTGAAATCTTTTGTTTCAAACGGTTCGTATTTTGAGTGTGAAGTAAAAGAAATGCGCGACAAGCGTGAAAAAAATGATGAAGAAACTTCAATTTACCGTGAAGCATATATGCGGAAAATAAAAGACCTTTTGGGCGAGTATTATATGATGCACGGAAAAATCGCAAAAGAGGCTCTTAATTTGTATCTTAATATGACGGATGAAAAGAAATTCTGCGATGCGGTAAGCTCAAACATAAGCTTTTCAATTGAAGATAAACAAAAGCTTTTGGAAGAAACGTCGCTTTCACGCCGTCTGGAAATGCTTGTTGCTTTTTTAGAGAGAAGAATAAGACTTCTTGAAATTGAAAATGACATCGACGGCAAAGTAAAAGCGCAGATGGACGACAGACAGCGCGACTATTATTTAAGAGAGCAGTTAAGAGTTATTGAGGACGAACTCGGTGAAAAAGACGGTATTGAGAGCGAAATAGATGAGCTTAAAGAGAAGCTTTCGGGCGCTCCCGATTTTGTAATGGAAAAGGCCGAGAAAGAATTTGCAAAGCTTAGAAGAATGCAAACGGGAAATGCCGAAGCGTCGGTTATTATAAACTATGTTGAATGTTTAAGCGAGCTTGGCTGGACAAAATCGTCCAAAGAAAACAACAGTATAGAAAATGCGCAGAAAATCCTTGAAAAAGACCATTACGGATTAAAAGACGTTAAGGAGAGAATCCTTGAGCACTTGTCCGTAAGACTTCTTACAAATAATTTAAAATCACCGATTATATGCCTTGTGGGACCTCCCGGAGTCGGAAAAACGTCAATTGCGTCATCCGTTGCAAAAGCTCTCGGCAGAAAATATGTAAGGATATCACTCGGCGGAGTAAGCGACGAAGCCGAAATAAGAGGGCACAGAAAGACGTATATAGGCGCTATGCCCGGAAGAATTATATCGGCTTTAAAACAGGCGAAAACAAATAATCCGCTTATACTTTTAGACGAAGTTGACAAAATGAGCAAAAACTATAAAGGCGACCCCTCATCGGCGCTTTTGGAGGTGCTCGACAGCGAGCAGAACAAGAATTTCAGAGATCACTATGTTGAGCTTCCGTTTGATCTTTCAAACGTGCTTTTCATTATGACGGCAAACACCACCGACACAATCGACAGACCTCTTCTTGACAGAATGGAAGTTATAAATATTGCCGGATATACCAATGATGAAAAATTGCACATTGCAAAGGAACATCTTTTTGCAAAGCAGCTTAAAAACCACGGACTTAAAAAATCAAATGTGAAATTTTCCGACGATGCATTCAAAATGCTTATCGAAAACTACACGAGAGAAGCAGGCGTAAGATCGCTTGAAAGATGCATAACAAAAGTTTTAAGAAGAGCGGCTAAAAAAATTGCGTCGGGCGAGGCAAAAAGAGTTTTTGTTACAAAAGAAAACTTAAAAGATTATATGGATAAAAGCGGATATCCGCACGATTTGATGCTTAAAAACAGCGAGGTCGGAGTTTCAACGGGACTTGCATGGACAAGCGTCGGCGGAGAAATCTTATTTATTGAGGCAAATGTGCTTGAAGGCAGCGGAAAGCTTGAACTTACAGGTTCTTTGGGCGATGTCATGAAAGAATCGGCAAAGGCGGCGTTAAGCTTTATAAGAGCGCATGCAAAAGAAGAAGGCATAGACGAAAAATTCTATAAAAACAAAGATATTCATATTCATGTTCCCGAAGGCGCAACGCCGAAAGACGGACCTTCGGCAGGTATAACGATTGCAACTGCGCTCGTGTCTGCGCTTACCGGCAAAAAGGTGAGAAACGATATTGCCATGACGGGTGAAATTACACTTCGGGGCAGAGTGCTTCCGATAGGCGGTCTTAAAGAAAAAGCGCTTGCCGCATACAGAGCGGGAATACGTACAATAATAATTCCCGAGGATAATGAGCGCGACATCTGCGACATAGACGAAACCATAAGAAACGAAATAAAATTTGTCAGTGTGTCAAATGTTTCAAAGGTTTTAAAAACCGCGCTTGAAAACTAGGTAATCGGAAACGTTAATGAAAAAAATAAAATCTCTTATCATTCCTTGCCCTGTTTAATTAAGAGATGTTTACTATATTTATGCTATTACAGGGCGGCGGAATGGAGATTTTTATGAATTTACACAATGTTTCGCTTCTTATTTCGGCGGTAAATAAATCACAGTACCCAAAAACCGATGTGTGCGAAATTGCGTTTGCCGGACGTTCGAACGTCGGAAAATCATCGCTCATAAACAAGCTTTTAAACAGGAAAAGTCTTGCAAGAATAAGCCAGAAACCCGGAAAAACAGCAACAATTAATTTTTACAATATAGATAACTGCATAAATTTTGTTGACCTTCCGGGGTACGGTTATGCAAGAGTTTCAAAAGAAGAAAAGAAAAAATGGGCGTCAATGATAGAAACGTATTTAAACAGCCGTGAGCAGCTCAATCAGGTTATACTGCTTGTCGATTCACGTCATAAACCTACAAACGACGACGTTACAATGATAGGTTATATAAGAAACTGCTGCGAAAGAGCGGTTGTTGTGGCAACAAAATGCGATAAAGTGCCGAAATCGGCACTAAACGATAATCTTAAGGTAATAATAGAAACTTTAAATCTTAAAAACGATGATATCATTATACCGTTCTCGACAGTGAAAAACGAAGGAATCGAAGAATTTTGGTGCTATGTGTCCGAAGTTTTGGGTGTTGAAGTTTGATTCTCCGGCGCCATAACAATAATTAAATTTACTTTACAAAAATTACAATAAATTATATAACGGAGTGGGAAAATGAGCAATTTACTCGATGGATTAAATGACAAACAAAAGGAAGCCGTTACAACTACCGAAGGACCGCTTTTGATACTTGCGGGAGCGGGCAGCGGAAAAACAAAGGTTTTAACGCACAGGGTAGCGTACATACTTGAAAACAATCTTGCAATGCCGTGGCAGATACTTGCCATAACATTTACAAACAAAGCTGCAAAAGAAATGGCGGAACGTATAGAAAAAATAGTCGGCGGAGATGTCAGCCGTGATATTTGGATTAAAACCTTCCATTCGGCTGCGGTAAGAATTTTAAGACGCGATATAGACAAAATCGGATTTACGACAAACTTTAATATTTACGACACTTCCGACCAGAAACGTCTTATAAAAGACTGTCTTCGCGAGCTCAACTTAAACGAGGACAATTATCCCATAAAAAGCATAATATCGAAAATCAGCAGCGCAAAGGATGAAATGATTGACTGTGAGGAATTTGCAAAAAGAAATTCCGACTTCAGGGGCGAAAAATATGCGCTGATATATAAAATGTATCAAAAAAAGCTCAAGGAAAGCAATGCGCTAGACTTTGACGATTTAATCGCAAAAACGGTTGAGCTTTTCAAAAAAGACAACGAAGTGCTTTCATATTATCAGAATAAATTCAAATACATAATGGTTGACGAGTACCAGGATACAAACAATCTCCAGTACGAGCTTATATCTCTTCTTGCCGAAAAACACAGAAACCTTTGCGTTGTGGGCGATGATGATCAGAGCATATATAAATTCAGAGGCGCAAACATCAGAAACATTCTTGATTTTGAAAGCCAGTTTACAGAGGCGGTTAATATTAAGCTTGAGCAGAATTACCGTTCAACTCAGACAATACTCGAT
>CABUQL010000114.1 GCA_902493665.1 uncultured Eubacteriales bacterium | reverse complement strand
GCCTAACGAAACGATTTTTCAAAATTTACAAGAATTATATCGTCGCTGATTTTCTCAATTGCACTCCAGGGAATACAAAGACGCGATGTTTTGCCCCAAAAACTGTTTTTATCTCTTGACGGCACAACAAGTGAGTAAATCTGCCCGGTATAATCGTCAATTTCAAGGTCGCAGACATATCCGAGTCTTTCGCCGTCAGTAAGATTTATAACCTCTCTTAATTTAAATTCCGACGCTTTAAACATAAAATCTACCGCCTTTTTTGTTTTTTGATAAATAAATATGCTTTTTAAAAATTATTTATGATATTTTTTTGCTTATCGCAAATACTATTAATGATAAAAAAGAAAGGGAGTGCTCATTATGAAAGGTTTTACAGGCGGACTTTTAACAGGTGCGGTTTTAGGTGCGGCAGTCGGCATACTTGCAGATCCTATTAAGGACAAAAAGCATAAGCAGATGACAAAAGCAAAAAACGAAATGTTTAAAACGGTCGGCGAAGCTATTGACAGCATTATGGATATGTTTTAAAAACATTTAAAAAATCAATTTATGCAAAAAACAAGACGGAAGCAAACTGTTTCCGTCTTGTTTTTCGGATGAATAAAAAATCAAAAAGTCAAAATGAAATTGCAATAATAAATTTATACTTTGTGCATTACTTATCTGTCAAAAGATTAATAAACACACCGCCCAAAACGGTTCTGTTTCTGAAGCCGTAAAGATATCCCTGCGGTTTTGTTGTAATGTGGTTTGCCTGATCGCCGCTTGTTGTGTAATACCAATCCGTTATCGGCACCCTGTCGGTGCTTTCATTTAAGAAATTCCACACACAGTCATAGATTTTTTCTGTATATTTTTTGTCATCGCACATAACGGTAGTCCATGCAAGCCAGTCGATTTTTGTATAGTCCTTTCTCGAATCCAGCGGTACGCCGTATCTGTTAAGCTTTGTAAGATAAAACGCGATTTCGCGTTTCGAAACTTCGGGATTAAAAATATGCAAATCCAAAAGTCTGTCCCAAACGATATTGTATTTTAAGCTCCATGTGTCTTTCGTATCAAATGTAAGTGCGGTTGCGTCCTTTGTTTTTGTGTCTTCTTCCCATTTTTTCGCATATTCTTTTGCAATGTCCATATATTTTTCGTCGCCGAACATTTTTGCATAAGACGCAATGCCGAGTATTGCCTTTAAACTTAAGTTGCAGTTATGCGCAAGTTTTCCGGCAAAATCATCGGTGCAAAGCTGAAAATCGGGATTGTATCCGTTTTCAACAAGGTAATCCACCCATCTTTTAAGAACATCTTTATACTTTGCCGCATATTCTTTATCATTACCCCATTTTTCAATTGCAGCAAATATAATAAGCATATTTCCGCATTCTTCAACGGGCATTTGTCTCTTTCTGTTTTCGGCGATAATATCTTCCTGCGTTTTAATTTCACCGCCGATTTTTGCATACATCGAATAAACCTGACCGTTGCAGAGCGGGTATCTTCCGCAGTCATGCGGAGCAAATTCGTAGGGCCACATATCCGTTTCGTTGTACTTCATAATAGGTCTTATCATACCCTTTACAAGTTCGGGATTATATCGTAAAAACATCGGTATTGAAGGATATGTAACGTCAACCGTTGCAATACATCCGTTTGAGTGACACTCTTTTGAAAGGAAAAGCACATCGCCGTTTTCGTCAACTGCCGCTTTGTGCGCTCCTATAGCCTGACGGTACGAAAGCGATATAAGGTCTGCATATTGGTCCGAAACTTTTTTTGCGTCTTTAATTATTTCTTTTTCCTGTTTTAAAGCTTCTTCTTTAACTTCTTCAAAATCGGAAACCGCACATTTTAACATATTTTCAAATGTTTTGTATTGCTTTATGTAATATGCGTCTATGTTTTTGCCGAAATACTGTATTGATTTAACATCGTCGTATGCCAAAGTTATAACATCGCTCAGCTTTTTCGAGGTTGTGTATAAAACCGCAGCGTCCTCCAGACCGTCATATTCCAAATCAAAATCAATGTTTGATCTAAGCGTCTTGCCCGTTTCATAATGTTTTCTTATTCCGAGAACCTCGGCATTGCAGTTTTCATGAGCAAGATACATATATCCCCAGTCAATGCAGCACGAATCTGCAGCAAAATAAAGAACGTTCTGCTCCGATTTTCCGAAACGTATATAATCGCCGTGCTTTTCAAATTTAACCTTTGAGTCAAGCTTATTTATGCAAAACTGAGTCGAAACGTCAAAATACATTTCAATGTCATGCTCTTTTTTGTCTTTTACTTCAATATTATAATATATGTATGAAACGGGACGCGACATAATTTCAAGTTTGTTCAGCAAAAGCGGAGTTAAAAAGTTTAAGTTTAATACAACCGTTTCATTTTCAAAAACGTACTCCGTGTGCATGGGATAAACTTTTACGCTTTTTTGCTTTATAACATTTGCTTCTTTTGTGTAGTAAATGTTGCTCGGGTTTTGCATACCCATAAATTTATACACTTTGCCGTCAATTTTAATCATACCGCACATATTCATTGTTCTTCCGGTCCAGTGCCTTGTTGTATCGTCATAAAGATTGTCGGTATCTGACCAAACCGAGAAAAAGGGGTCAACCGTTATAAGAGGTGTGCAAACAGGTCTTAAGTCCATAATAATCTCCATTCTGCCGGATGATAATTTTCACGTTATCTCTCCGAACCGTATTGAATTTTTACTTCCGTAATGTTATAATAAATCATAATCAAGTTAAAAACAATATATTATTCTGTAAAAAGATGAGGAATCGTGTTATGAAAGAAAGTTTTTTTGATGTTTTTAAAAATAATGCGCTGATTAATTTTACTCTTGTGGGAATCTCATACTGTGACGGCTCGTATAAAATTAAAAGGTCAAAATCGGATTTTTACGTGATCGAATATATCATTGACGGCGAAGGCACTCTTGAAATTGATGGAAAAGTCTTTTATCCGAAAAAAGGCGACGTTTATTTTGTCCAGCCCGAAACAAATCATACTTATTACAGCAGCAAGGAAAATCCGTGGGTTAAAATATGGGCGAATTTCAAAGGCCCTCTTGCCGATTTGCTTGTTGAAAAATATCATCTTACGGGAAAGTATTATTTTGAAAATTTTGATATTTACAACGAACTTAAAAACATCACGAAAATGTGCCCGGGCGAAAACGGCGGTTTCAATGCGGGAGTCGAACTTGAAAAGATTTTATATAAAATGTATTTGTCATCTCCCGAAAAGCAAAAAGTATCGGATGCAAAAAAACTTAAAGGCTATATTGACAAAAACGCAAAAAAACCGATAAGAATAAGCGATATGGCATCATTTTTGGGAAAATCTCCTTCGCAGATTACAAAGGATTTTAAAAAAGAATATAATATATCGCCCTACGATTACCTTCTGGAAAGAAAAATTTCAGAATCAAAAAAGCTTTTGGAAAACACTGCGCTTTCGATAAAACAAATCGCAATGCTGCTTTCGTTTGCCGACGAATACTATTTTTCAAATATGTTTAAAAAAAGAGTCGGAATGTCACCTCTTTATTATAGACGCCGAAAATAGATTTAAAAAAGACTTTGCAAAAGGAAAATGTTGCAGTTTTTCTAAAGAATTCTTTATTTCTTTTTATATACAAGTTTCATTACGATTCTGTCATATATTTCAAAATCCTTAAATCCCAAAGCGTAACCGAGCGCCGAAACAAAAAACACGGGCAAAATAATAATTATTTTTGCAGCGTCCGGTTCTATAAAACCTATATAAACAAACTGATAACATCTGTATATTAAGGTTAAAATATCTGTTTTGTGCACAAAATATAAAACGGTTAATATAATTGAAGGAATTTCAGAAATAAGAACAGAAAGCATAACGCTTTTAAGATTAAATTTATTTTGGCGCATATCTTTTTTTCCGGCTTTCCATATATATGAATAATCAGCCGAAAAATAAAGAATGCACATTAGCGCGGAATATATTAAAAGTCCGTTTTTATACGAAGTCATCCAGAAAAATGAATAAAAAAACGCAACCGACAAAAGCGTAAATAAAAATTTATACCAAAAAAGCATTCCTGCATTTTTAAAAACAGTCTTCATATTATAAAAATCTCCTTCATTTATATATAAACAAATTATATAACATCAAAAATTAATTGTCAATTTGAAAATCGCATTCGAGAAAACGAGAGAAAACAAGAGAAAACAAAAGAATACAAAAGTATCAAAATAACAAATTAATTTTTTTCAAAAAAGGTATTGACATTTTTTGTGTAATGTATTAAAATAGCAGAAGTTGAATAAAAGACAGAACTTTAAACGGAGGTAAACAATATGAGCAGTTATATGGCTAAGCCGAGCGAAGTTGAAAGAAAATGGTACATTATAGATGCTAAAGACAAGCCGCTCGGAAGAGTTGCAAGTGCAGCCGCTTCAATTTTAAGAGGTAAAAACAAACCTACATTTACACCGCATGTTGACTGCGGAGATTTCGTAATAATTTTAAATGCTGACAAAGCAGTTCTTACAGGCAAAAAGCTTGAACAGAAGTATTACAGATATCACACAGGATATGTAGGCGGACTTAAAGAAACCAAATACAAAATCCTTATGCAGGAAAAACCCGAAAAAGCTATGATGCTTGCTGTTAAGGGTATGCTTCCTCACAATACGCTCGGTGCAAACGCTCTTACACGTCTCAGAGTATATAAGGGCGAAGAACACAATCACGAAGCACAGAAGCCGGAAATGTTTAACGGCGAAATAAGATAAGGAGGAGAACACATAATGGCAAACGTACAGTTTTACGGCACAGGAAGAAGAAAAAAATCAATTGCAAGAGTAAGATTGGTACCCGGTACGGGTGTTATTTCAATAAACGGCAGAACAATTGACGATTACTTTGGTCTTGAAACACTTAAAGTTATCGTAAGGCAGCCGCTCGTAGCAACAGACAGCCTCGGAAAATTCGATGTTATCTGCAAAGTAATAGGCGGCGGATTTACAGGTCAGGCAGGCGCTATCAGACACGGTATTGCAAGAGCTCTCTTGCAGG
>CABUQL010000113.1 GCA_902493665.1 uncultured Eubacteriales bacterium | reverse complement strand
ACCAGCCGTGTACCATAAGACTGCCGTCTTTAAGCCATCCTGTCTGTGCAGTTCCCGTTTTTCCGCTAATACTTAATTCTTTGCTTTTTGCACCCGTTCCCGTTCCGTACAAAACACATTTTTCCATCATTTTTCCTATTTTTCTTGCAGTGTCTTTTTTTATCGCACGTTTTTCATCTTTTTTATAAAAGTTACCCGTTTCTTTTCCGTTTTTATCAACAAGGCACATTGCCGTGTTCACATTTTTGCTTACGCCGTCATTTGCAATTATTGCCGCAATTTTTACTGCCTGCACAGGTGTTATAAGTATGTCGCCCTGCCCTATCGAAATGTTTGCCATATCGGCATTTGTAACCGCCTTTTTAAGATTTACGTTTCCGCAAAACTCGTTATCAAAATTTATGACCTTTTTACCGAGCCCGAAGCTTTCGGCACATTTTTGAATCTTTTTTATTTGGCATTTTATCCCCATTTCATAAAACGCACAATTGCATGAATTGTAAAAAGCACTTTCTAAATTTAAAAATCCGTGGCCGTCTTTTTTATGGCAATTAAAAATAACTGAATTTACATTGCTGCTGCCCGTGCAGAAAAACTTTGAATTTTCGTTAAAATCATTATTTTCCAATGCTGCAGCGCACGTTATAATTTTAAAGATACTCCCTGCGTTATACTGCGAAATGCTTCTGTCTATAAGCTCGCCTTTGCTGCTGTTTACATATTTTCCGACATCGGTTCTGTCAAACGACGGTGATGAAACGGATGCTAAAAGGTCAAAGTTTTTTGCATCAAGAACAACAACACTTCCCGTTGCTTTCTTGTTTTTCATAGCCTCCTCAGCCTCTTTTTGAATGTGATAATCAAGCGTAAGTTTTAGTGACATACCCGGCACATTTTTATTTTGCGACCTTATGCCGAATTTATCGATTGTGTTGTTTTTAACGTCTTTTATCGTGTTAATACTGTACGTAGCGTCCGACCATAAATACGAATCGTAAATTTTTTCAATTCCGCAAACTCCTTTGCCGCTAAGGTCCGTGTATCCTATAAAATGACTTGCAAGACTTAAAGCGTCATAGCGTTTTGTGTAAGTATATTTCACCGTTTTTCCGTCTTTTTCTTTAAAATCTATATATGTTCTCGAATCGACAAGCGGACACATATTGCGGTCGTAAATCATACCTCTTTGTTTTTTTATATCCGTAGAATCCGTCCGCTGCAAAACCGAGGCTTCCATATATTTTTTGCCGTCAAAAACCGAAATTTTTAATAACACCGCCGACAGAAAAACCATAACGGCGCCAAATGACAAAAGAAAAAATTTAACTCTTTTTTTACTCAATTTAATTCACACCCGTAACTTTTTTATCATATACTTAAATAAGGCCAAAGGAGGGAAAATATATGCAAAAAATGTTTTCTCCGCACAGAAACTTTGTTCCCGTAATAATATTTTTAATAATAATTGCAGTTTTATGCGGATTACTTTTCGGATTTTTTAAAATCCGCCCGATTGTGATTGCGGTTGCAAAGTCCAAGCTTGATTACATAGGAAACAAAATTGTAAATGCCGCCGTTGAAAAAAGATTTAAAAACATAAATTACAACGACCTTGTTATCATAAACAAAGACGCAAACGAAAAAGTTGCGGCAATAAGCGTTGATTTTGCAAAGATTAATCTTTTAAAATCGGGCGTTATGCTTGACGTTGCCGAAAAAATCGAATCACTGTCCGAAACGGATATTAAAATTCCGCTCGGAAACTTTTTTGACAACGAGCTTTTAATGGGTATAGGTCCCAAAGTATCTTTTAAAATTGTGCCTTACGGAACTGTTTATGTGGATTTCCGCGACGAATTTACAGCAATGGGAATAAATCAGACAATTCACGAAATTTATCTTGACGTAAAAACGACGGTTGCGGCAATTATCCCCGGAATGAAAACAACATCGCAGATTACAACAAGCATTATGGTTGCACACACGGTTATTGTCGGCGAAGTTCCCGAATCGTATACGGGTGTTAATGAAATTCAGGGAAAAATTGAGGATTACATACTGGACGTTATTCCGTAATAAATTAATTTTACCCCTTTATTTTCCTTAAGATTTGTGATAAAATGTAGTTAAACTTTTAATTGCTACTTTAAGGAGAAAAAAATGAAAGAATTAAACGCATTGAAAAAATACTGCGGCATTAATGATAAAATGCTTGATTTAATTGAAAAAACAGAGCTGGAAATAAGCGGTTTTCTCAGAGAAACCGAAAAAATAAGTGCGGTAAATTCGCTTAAGGTTTTAAATGCTTTTCACAAGCATAATATATCTGAGGCGCATTTTGTGCCCACAACGGGTTACGGATATGACGACCTCGGCAGAGAAACGCTCGACAAGGTTTATGCCGATGTTTTCGGCGCTGAAGCTGCCCTTGTAAGACACAACATTGTAAGCGGCACTCACGCAATATCTCTTTGTCTTTACGGTGTTTTGCGCCCGGGCGACACGCTTGTTGCGGTTACGGGAAAACCTTATGACACTTTGGAAGAAGTTATCGGAATACGGGGCGAAAAGGGAAACGGCTCGCTTAAGGATTTCGGTGTAAACTACAAACAAGTTGATTTAATCAACGGAAAAGTTGATTTCGAAGGAATAAAAAATGCTATAGATCCAAGCTGCAAAGCAGTTGAAATCCAGCGTTCAAAAGGCTACGGCTGGCGAAAATCGTTTACGATATCCGACATTGAAGAAATAATTTCTTTTGTTAAGAGCATAAGAAGCGACATTATTTGTATTGTTGACAACTGCTACGGTGAATTTGTTGAAGAAAAAGAGCCTACCGATGTAGGTGCAGACCTTGTTGTCGGCTCGCTTATCAAAAATCCTGGAGGCGGTCTTGCAAGAAGCGGCGGCTACATTGCAGGCACAAAAAAATGCGTTGACCTTGTTGCAAACAGGTTTACATGCCCCGGTCAGGGCAGCGAAGGCGGAGCTACGCTCGGAGAAACACGCCATATGTTCCAGGGATTGTTCCTTGCACCGCACACTGTCTGCCAAGCGATAAAATCTGCGGCGCTCTGCGGTGCTTTGTGCGAAAACTTAGGCTACAAGGTTATTCCCGAAAAAGGCGAAATGCGGACCGACATTATACAGGCAATTCAGCTCGGCAGTGAAGAAAAAATGATTAAATTCTGCCGGGGTATTCAAAAAGGCTCTCCGATTGACAGTTTTGTTGTCCCCTCTCCTTCGGAAATGCCTGGATATGAAAGCAAAGTTATTATGGCTGCGGGAGCGTTTACGCAAGGCTCATCAATAGAAATTTCCGCCGACGGTCCGATAAGAGAACCCTTTACGGTGTACTATCAGGGCGGTCTAACATACGAAACGGCAAAAGCCGCTATTGCCATTGCGATAAATAACATTATGGAGTGATAAAAATGAAAGGCGATATTTGCGTACTTGACGAAAACAAAATCTGCGACGATTGCGGAGAGTGTGACATCTGCGACCTCGATCCGAAAAAAATATGCGACAACTGCGGAAAATGCATTGAAGTTAATGAGGAATATGCCGAAATAAAAATAGATGAAATTCAGATGCCGAAATAATAAATCCGTAAACTGAAAATCCCTTATAACAAAAAAACAACAGTCCTTTTTGGACTGTTGTTTTTTTGTATAAACATTAATTTAAAAAGAGAGAGCTTTTATTTTACGGTTACCGCGCCTGTTACAGGAGTTGTAAGCGATGTTCCCGTCCAGATATAAGCTTTAACGTACGAAACGTTTTCGCCGATATCCGTAAGCGACTGTTTAATACTTATGTCTTCACCACTCTTAAGTGTAAGTGCGTCTCTTTGAGCCGTTTCGCCGTTTACTGTCTCAAAAGTGCATTTAATAAGATTGTTGTTTTCGTCATACGACGCTAAGATAAACAGAACATTTTCATCTGTTTTCATCGGATTTGAAACATTCCACTCGACAGAAATATTTTTGCCCGAAACGCTTCCCGTAACAACAGGTTTTTGTGCAATTAGCTTTGTACCGTAAACTCTAAAATCAATTGTATCCGACTGCTTTGTTGTTCCGTCTTCAAACGTTGCAACTGCATATACACTGTAATTTCCGGGGTTAGCATTTTCAAGTTCGATATATCCCGTGTTTCCGTTCTTTGTAAGGTAAGAATTGATTTTTTCGCCGTTGTTGTAGAACGAAATGTCTTTTACATTATTTCCGAAATGTTCTGCATCCGCACCGAGCAAGAGATAATTTTTGGAATTTTTAATGTAATTTACCGCATTTTTAATATTAATGCTTGCCTTGTACGTTTCTTCAATCGGCTTTTTAACCTGTGCGTCTATTGAAAGTATGTTAACATCGCCGCAGTCGCCGAATTTTTCTGTTATTTTAATATCATCAACGTAAATTGTATTTGTTCTCGGATATGCTCTTTGCTCAATTGTAAGAATATATGCAAGTTTATCTACCATTTCCTGTGTAACATTTACGTTAAACTCACTTATTGGCATTAAGCTCAAAATCTATAAAGCTTGTGCCGACTGCATTTGACGCAGCGTTTCCCCAATAGTTTCCGAATACGCCTACTCTTACGTTTTTTGAACCTGTAACATCTGTAATTGTTGAAGGACTTTCGGCAGTATAACCCTTATCGCCCGGCATAAGCGACATTTTTACCGTGAACGTTCTGCCTACATCGTCTTTTGTAAACGGTGAGTTTTTAAGCATACCGTTAAATTTAACTCTGCCTGTTGACGATTTGATATTTGAAAATCTTATTGCCTTTTTGCCGTTATCCAAAGATACAATTTCTCCGGGACCGCCATAACCGCCTCTTGACCACCAGTCACTGTTTTGCACAAACGAAATGTTTTCGTCTTCAAAATCAATGTCTGCAATAGTTTTATCGGGTTTTGTTACAGCGCTTATAGCAAACACGCTTGCAATATCCGAAACGTCTATATCAAAACTTACAATTCCTTCGCCGCTTACTTCTTTTGTTGCATACGGCGTAAGTTCAAGACCTTCGCCGTAAATGTTATTAAACGGCGCACTGTTATACGTTGTTTTACTTGATA
>CABUQL010000112.1 GCA_902493665.1 uncultured Eubacteriales bacterium | reverse complement strand
CCGCCCCATGCTTCAAGAGAATGATATCCGACTTTGTCGAGCTTTTCTATAATAGGGAGCATTTCATCTGTCGTCATTCTTGTTGCAATAAGCGACTGATGAGCGTCCCTTAAAACCGTTTCCGTAATTTTTAAAGGTTTTTTTACCATTTTTTACTGCCTCCCTCAAGTTTTTATTGATACCGTGCACCAAAATCACAGTGTGTTATTATAAGAATTTTGCAAGCGTTAAAAATACTCCGGCAGCAACCGCAGAGCCTATTACGCCAGCAACGTTAGGTCCCATTGCATGCATAAGAAGGAAGTTTGTCGGATTTTCCTTCTGACCGACAACCTGCGAAACTCTTGCCGCCATCGGAACCGCAGAAACACCTGCCGAACCGATAAGAGGATTGATTTTTCCTTTTGTGACATAGCACATAAGCTTTCCGAAAAGCACACCGCCCGCCGTACTTATGCAGAATGCAAAAAGTCCGAGTGCGATAATATAAAGCGTTCTTACCTGAAGAAAACTGTTTGCCGACGCAGTTGCACCTACCGTAACACCCAAGAAAATAGTAAGAATATTCATAAGCTCGTTCTGAGCGGTTTTTGAAAGTCTGTCTGCAACGCCCGTTTCTTTAAAGAGGTTTCCGAGCATAAGCATTCCCACAAGCGATACCGCATCGGGAACGATAAGAGCAACTATAATTGTAACGGCAATCGGGAAAATAATTTTTTCCGTTTTGCTTACGGTTCTGAGCTGTTCCATTTTAATCGAACGCTCTTTTTTTGTTGTAAGAGCTTTCATAATCGGCGGCTGAATAATAGGAATGAGCGCCATGTACGAGTATGCCGCAATTGCAATTGCAGGCAAAAGCGCGGGTGCAAGATTTTTTGTAACAAATATTGCCGTAGGGCCGTCCGCACCGCCGATAATACCTATTGCCATTGCTTCGCAGATTGAAAATCCGCAAAGAAGCGCTCCCAAAAATGCAGTGAACACACCAAGCTGTGCCGCAGCTCCCAAAAGTAGACTTTTAGGATTTGAAATAAGCGGGCTGAAGTCTGTCATTGCACCGATTCCGAGAAATATAAGCGGAGGATAAATACCAAGCTTAACTCCGAGATACAATAGGTCCAAAAGTCCGCCGTCGTGCAGGACTTTACCGAAATCTATACCGTTTTTAATTGCCTCTTTACCGGTGAAAAATTCAGCGTGAAAAACGCCCGCACCCGGCATGTTTGTAAGAAGCATACCGAAAGCAATCGGCATGAGCAAAAGAGGCTCAAATTGCTTTACAATAGCAAGGTACAACAAAACGCAGGCAATTATTATCATTATAATTACGCCAAAGTCTATACCGCCGAACTGTATTACCGAATCATTAGTTGCGGCAAAAACTTTTGCGATACCCGTGCTTTGCACAAAGCTTGTTATACCTTTAATAAACAAATCTCCCAACATTATCACCCTTTCATAAAATTATGTTGTTTTTTAATCAGTTAAGAGTGATAAGAACATCGCCCGAATTTACACTGTCGCCCTGGTTTACGTCGATTGAAGCAACCGTTCCGGCTTTCGGAGCAACAATTTCATTTTCCATTTTCATAGCTTCAAGCATAATAACCGCCTGACCTTCATCTACCTTGTCGCCGACTTTAACATTAACTTTAAGTATTGTGCCCGGCATAGGCGATTCAACCTTTATGCTTCCTGCGCCTGTGCTTGCCTTAGGAGCAGCCGGTGCAGCAGGTGCAGCAGGTGCCGGTGCAGCAACGGGTGTGCTTGCCGGAGCTGCAGGTGCACTGGGTGCATAGCTTACTGCTCCGCCTACTTCTTCAACTTCAACCTCATATGAATTTCCGTTAACTTTTATATTGAATTTTCTCATAATATTTCTCTCCCATCTAGGATTTTAAAATCTTGAATATATATTTTCTTTTCTCGAAGCATTGCCCCATGCATTTTGTCCGAGTTTTCTGTACGATCTGATTTTTAAATTGCATGCATTAGTATTAAGACTTGCCGCAATTGCCGCAGTAATAACCGCTATAAGCTCGCTGTCGTCGCTTTTAAATTCGACAACAGGTGTTTTTTCTTCCGTTTTTATATCGGCATCACTTTGGACTTTCGTTTCGGTTTTAACAGCAGTTTCTTTTTTCTTCGGTGCAAATATTTTTTCCATGCACACAAGAACGAGCATTATCAGCGACAACACCAAGAAAACTATTGCCATTCCCAAAACCGCAACGAGCAGAGCCGAACCCCAATCTACCATAAAATTCACCACTCTTTTTTATATTTGCAGCCGATTAAAGTATAGCCGACGAATGTTTTTTGGACTGTCTTACTTCACGTTTGCCGAGAAGAATCTCAACCGCGCTTATAAGTCTGGGACGTGTCGAATCGGGTTCGATTATATCGTCCACATAACCTTTTTTCGCCGCTTCAAACGGATTTGCATACTTGTTTTTGTATTCTTCGCATTTTGCCTGTCTTTCCTGTTTCGGGTTTTTGCTGTTCGAAATTTCCTCATCGTAAAGAATATCGGTAATTGCCGTTGAATTCATTACCGAAACCTCAGCGCCCGCCCATGAAAGAGTAAGGTCGCTGCCGATGTGTTTTGAACCCATTGCAAGATAAGCACCGCCGCAGCCTTTGTCTAAAATAACATTGATTTTCGGAACGGTTGCTTCGGCATATGCGCAGATAAGTTTTGACGCTGCCTTCATAACGCTTGCTTCTTCCGCAATTGAAGCTTCAAATTCCTTGACGTTTGCAAACGTTACAACAGGAATGTTAAAACTGTCGCAGAATGCAACAAAGTCAGCAGCTTTTGTGCAGGCGCTTGTATCAAGAGCTCCGTTGTTTGCAACGATTCCGACACTTATGCCGCCAAGATGCGCAAAGCCTGTAATAATATTTTTTGCGTATTCGTTTTTAATTTCAAAAAATTCTTTGTCGTCAACAATTTCGCCGATTGCCGTTTTTGTATCGATATTTTCCGATGTGCACATATCGTTTAAAAGAGATGAAATTCTGTTAAAATCATCGCTTTCATCGCCGCACGGTGCGTCGCTCAAATTGTTGTCGGGAAGATATGAAAGAAGCTTTTTAACGCTTTCAATGCATGAAGCCTCATCATCTGCAACAACGCTTGCCAAACCGCTCTTTTCGGCATTAAACTGTGCGTTTCCAAGATTTTCAACGTCGTTGTTTGTGTATCCTTTTACAACCATCGGGCCGTTCATAAACATTTTTGATTTGTCTTTAATCATAAATGTAAAATCAGAAATTGCACTTATACATCCTGCGATTCCCGAAAGATTTCCGGCAACAATACTTATCTGCGGAATAACTCCCGAGTTTACGGAAACTTTCTTTAAAATGTTTCCGAGTCCGTCCATTGCGTCCAATCCTTCGTTAAGACGAAGCCCTTCCGTATCGAAAATGCCGATTACGGGAACACCGCTTTTCGCAGCAAAATCAATTGTTTTTGCTATTTTTTCACAGTGCATTTTTCCGAATGAACCGCCGGCTGACGACAAATCCTGCGAATAAACGCAAACGGGTCTTTGATTTATTGTGCCGTATCCCGTTACAACGGCGTCGGCATATGCACCTTCATTTAAACTGCCGACCGCAAAAGCGTTTGTTTCGATGAATGAGCCTTCATCAAAAAGCATATTAATACGTTTTCGGGCAGTGTTTTCCCCTCCGGCAGCTCCGCCTTTTTCTATGGCAGTGCGAAGCGAGCGAAGGTCAGTTATTTTTTCCATAAAATTAACCCTCTTTCCTTAACAAATCCTATTTAAAATTAAAGTTAAAAATCAAAATATTCTAAGATAATTTTAACCAAAAAAATTAACAATATGAGGATTTTAAAATTAAATCAAAAAATTCGCTCATATTGTTAGAATTTCGACAATATTCCTTTTTTTCCTTTATTTTTTTGAAAAAAATTTGGATTTTTTTAACATTGGCAATTTACGTCAAAATATCCCGTCAAATCTAAATAAAAATCGTATTTTTCTTCTTTTTTGCAGTCATTTTTTGTAAACCTTAAACTCTTCAAAAGTTTTTCGTCAAATTTTTTGTTTGCATACACATTTTTTATGCCCCGTCTGTCAATAAAATTCAAAAGCGACTTTCCCATTGCATACTCCAAAGAAAAATCTTTGTAATCTTCAAAAAAAGAAATTTCGCACAAAACGGCGTAATCTTTGTAAAGCTTTGCCGCACCTGCGCCGATTACGCTTTTTCCTTCGGCTGCCTCAAATGTAAATGTATTTTCGTCAAACAAAGTGTTTTTAAGTATGCTCTTTATTGTATCATCAGCCATTTTCGGCTTCATTTCAATCATTTGTATTTCTCCTTTTATATATTTAAGGCACCAGAAACAAAAACCCAATATGGTTTATAAAGGCAAATCAGAGGCATATTGTGTTCGGTTCTCCGGTGTCAAAGCACCGTTTAATTAGACCATTCAACAGAAAAATGATTTATGCCGATTATTTTTCGTGCCTAATAAGCGCTTTTATTTCTTCTTCTTTTAAGTGACGCCACTTTCCTAGCGGAAGATTTCCCAAAAAAACGCCTCCGACGGCGGTTCTTTTAAGAGATATAACGTGATGTCCCACCGCTTCAAACATCTTTCTTACCTGTCTGTTGCGTCCTTCGCAGATTTTGATTTTTACAACAGACGAATTCTTCTTTTCCTCCGTCACCTCAACCTTTGCGGGCGCAGTATATCTTCCGTCTATTTCAACACCGGTTTTAAGCATATTTGCCTCGGCTCTTGTAAGTTTTCCCGTAATGTGCGCAACATACGTTTTTTCTATTTTGTGCTTGGGATGCGACACTGTATACGTAAAATCGCCGTCATTTGTAAGAAATAAAAGCCCTTCCGTATCCATATCAAGCCTTCCGACCGGGAAAACTCTTGCATCGATGTCTTTTAAAAGGTCGACTGCCGTTTTTCTTCCGAGTTCGTCGCTTGCGGTTGTAACGTATCCCGCAGGTTTATTGAGCATAATGTAATACTTTTTTTCCTTCGGCAAAACTTTTTTTCCGTCAAACAAAACCGTGTCGCCGTCTTTAACCTTTGTGCCGAGTTTCGTTATTTTTTCTC
>CABUQL010000111.1 GCA_902493665.1 uncultured Eubacteriales bacterium | reverse complement strand
ACATAGAGGTGAACGTGATTGAAAAAACTTGGACTTGTGCTTGAAGGCGGAGCAAGCAGAACGTATTTTTCAATAGGCGTAATGGACGCACTTTTGGAAAATGATATTATGGCAGATTATATTATAGGAGCATCGGCAGGTATTGCAAACGGAGTTTCATATATATCAAAACAAAAAGGCAGAAGTCTTAAGATAGGGCTTGAGTATTTAAACGATAAAAGATATATGGGATTTAAATACTTTTTTTCAAAAAACAATCACAGTTACTATAATATAAAGTTTGTTTTTGACGATATCCCGAATATTTACGTCCCTTACGATTACGATACCGCAAAAAAATTTAAGGGCGAGTCATATGCGGTTTTAACAAATTTAAAAACGGGCAAAGCAGAATATTTTCCTGTAAATTATGATGACAAAACATGGAAACTGCTTGTGGCAACGTGCTCTCTCCCGATTATGTTTAAACCTGTAAAAATAAACGGAAATCTTTATCTTGACGGCGGAATTGCAGATCCCATTCCGATTAAAAAAGCATACAATGACGGATGCGATAAAATTATTGCGGTGGTTACAAGAGAAAAAAATTATGTTAAAAAAGTTGAAGCGGGAATTAATGTGTCATCTGTTATATACAGAAAATATCCGAATTTTGTAAAGGCATTAAAAAACAGAACCGATTTATATAATAAGTGTCACAAATTGCTTGAGGAATACGAATGTGAAAAAAAAGCGCTTGTTATTTTTCCCGATGATACGTCTTCGTGGAAAAGAACTGAATCCGACCCTGTAAAAATTAAAGAAATGTATGATGACGGATACAAAAAAGCCCTGGAAAAAATGGATGAAATAAAAGAATATATCAATTCATAATAAAGAAAAACCCTTGCATAAATAATTTTTATTGTGCAGGGGTTTTGTTATATTTGCGTTTTTTATGCGGAAAATTAAGACATATCATTTATAAATTTTAAAATGTTTGCTATTTTGTTTGTTTTGTCCATAAAATCATCTTTTGCAAAAACGGGTGATGAAGTGTTTGAATTGCCGTTATTTTGTGAGTTTTCGTCCGATGTACTTTTTTTCGGCGAAGTGGTTCTTAAAACGGCAATTGTTGCAAGCGTATCGCCAAGCTGCGCAAAAACTGCGGCAAGCAGTGCAAGCTCGTCGTCATCTAAAATTGACGATAAAATATTTGCAATTGAACTTACGGAATATGTATAAAGATTAATCGAGGCAAAATCCACTTAAATCACCTTTTTTATTATATGATTTATTTTGTTTTAATGTTAAACCGGGATTGACAAGGAAAAATTAAAACATTATAATATACCATATAAATGGTTTTAAATGGGGTGGATTTTATGGATTATTACGGAAAAGAGCTTTGTAAAAATCTTTTTTTCATAGGTGTATGGGAGCATAAAAACACAACGAGACATAAGCATGATTTTCTTGAGCTTGTGTATATTTTGGAAGGCGATTGCATTCACTACATAGATGATGAAAAATGCGAAGTTAAAGCCGGAGATTATTTTATAATCGACCACAACAGTTACCATAGTTATGAGTCGAAAAACGGAAAAACAATAAAAATCGTAAATTGTCTTTTTTATCCCGAATACATCGACCCGATGCTTAAAGACTGCCGTAAATTCAGCGACATTTTAAGCAACTACCTTATAAAATTTAATAATGCGGCATTTTCAAAAATGCCTGCCGACAATGTTTTTTACGATTCCGATGGCGAAGTGAAAAATCTCATTTTAAAAATGATTGACGAATACAAAGCCAAAAAAACGGGTTATCGCGAAATATTAAGATGCCTTCTTATAGAAACAATAATTCTGATACTGAGGAGCGTTTGCATAAGCGAAAAAAACGGAAACATCGACGATGTGAGCCGTGAGGCGGTTTCGTATATAGAAAAAAACTACAGCGAAAGAATAAAGCTGTCCGATATAAGCACTCTCCTCGGTTACAGTGTGCCGTATTTAAGCAAACGTTTTAAAGATAATCTCGGAATGACGTTCAGCTGCTACCTTCAAAAGGTAAGAATTGAAAATGCCTGCCGCCTTATTGCAAACACATCGAGAAAAATAGAAGACGTGTCGGAAGCGGTGGGGTATAGCGACGTGAAATTTTTCAACAAAATATTTAAAAGTATTATCGGAACAACTCCCCGTGAATACAGAAAGAAAATACATTAAAATATACCCCCAAAAACAAGAAAAAAGACGGTTGTTTTTTTGCGTAAAATAACTTAAAATGAAAAGTGAGACAGAGCGAAAAAGAAAAGAATTTAATTTTAATTAAATATAAAAAGGACGGAGTTGAAGTTATGTTATACAAGAAAAACAGCGAAAAAACTCTTAGCAAAGAGCTTTTTGAAAAACCCACAAGCGAATACAGAGCCGCACCGTTTTGGGCATGGAACTGTAAACTTGAAAAAGATGTTTTGGAAAGGCAGATAGGATATCTTAAAGAAATGGGATTCGGCGGATTCCATATGCACTCACGTTCGGGTGTTGTTACGCAGTATCTTGGAAAAGACTTTATGGATCTTGTAAAATTCTGTGTAAAAAAAGCAAAAGATGAAGATATGCTTGCTTGGCTTTACGATGAAGACAGATGGCCTTCGGGATTTGCCGGCGGATACGTTACGAAAGAGAAAAAATTCAGAACAAAAAATTATGTTTTGTCGCCCGACAATGTCGATTATGACATAAAGGATTTTGACGAAGCAGTTGAAATGTGCGAACCTTATTTCATCTGCGCTTATGATATAAAGCTTGACAAAAACGGATTTTTGGAAAGCTATAAAAGAATAGGAAGAGATGACAAAGCCGAAGGAGAAAAACGTTATCTCTATATGCAGGTTGACGCTGACAGAGCATGGTTTAACAACCAGTCATACGTTGACACAATGAATAAGGACGCTATGAAAAAATTCATAGACGTTACATATGAAAGCTATAAAAATGTAGTAGGCGATGAATTTGACAACGTTGTTCCCGCAATATTTACGGATGAACCGCAAATCGGCGTTCATGACGGCGGAAACAAAAGCAAAATGCAGTTTATAAAAGAACTTCACTATGCGGATGAAAAAATTAATATAGGTATTCCGTGGACATTTGCTATGGACGGGGAATACAAAAAAAGATACGGCGTAGAGTTTATCGATATTATCCCCGAGATTGTGTGGGCGCTTAAAGATAACAAGCCGTCAAAACACAAATATAATTATCATAAACTTAAAACAGATTTGTTTGTTGACGCTTTTGCAAAACAGTGCGGCAAATGGTGCGATGAAAACGGCATAAAACTTACGGGACATCTTATGATGGAAGATACACTTGCAAACCAGACTGAAGCAGTCGGCGACGCAATGCGTTCTTATCCGTATTTCGGTATTCCGGGAATTGACCTTTTGTGTGACGGACTCCATTACAGAACTGCAAAACAGGCACAGTCTGCGGCGCATCAGTTCGGCAAAGAAGGTGTTTTGTCGGAGCTTTACGGCGTAACAAACTGGGATTTCGATTTCAGAGGACATAAATTCCAGGGCGACTGGCAGGCAGCACTCGGCATAACAGTGCGTGTACCGCATCTTGCATGGGTATCTATGGAAGGCGAAGCAAAACGTGACTATCCGGCTTCAATAAACTATCAGTCACCGTGGTATAAAAAATACTCATATGTTGAAGACCACTTTGCAAGAGTAAACACGGCGCTTACAAGAGGTAAGCCGAATGTAAGAGTTGCGGTTGTTCATCCTGTTGAAAGCTGCTGGCTCTACACAGGTGCAAAAGACAGTGTTTCAAACATAAGAGAAGGTCTTGAAAAGCAGTTTGTTGATACCTCGCTTGCACTTTTGGAAACACATAACGATTACGATTACATAAACGAAGACATAATTTCAAACATCTGCAAAGATGTTTCGGCTCCGTTGAAAGTCGGCGAAATGAGCTACGATGTTGTTATTGTTTCAGGTTGTGCAACACTTAGAAAAACAACTCTTGAAATTCTCAAAAAGTTTAAAGCTGCCGGCGGAAAGCTCATATTTATCGGAGAATGCCCGAAATATATCGACCTTTGCGAAAACGATGAAATTAAAAAGCTTTACAACGAAAGCATAAAAGTTAACCTTGACAAAGCTGCAATTGCCGAAGTTTTAAGCGATGTAAATGAAATTGAAATAAAATACGAGGACGGCGGAAACGCTGATGATTTCATCTACAATATGAGAAATGATTCGGACGGCAAGTGGGTATTTATTGCAAGAAAAATAAAAGAAACTATGGAATACATAATTTTCTCGCGCGGGCTTAACATAACGTTTAAAGGCGAATACACCCCTGTTTTGTATGATACATTAAGCGGTGAAATTAAGAAAATTCCTTACAAAATAGAACACGGAAACACAAAAGTTTCGTTCAGAGCGTATGCAAGCGACAGTTTCCTCATAAAGCTCTGCAAAAAAGAAGCAGATTCTTATGAGGGCGAAAGCGACGAAAAGACGCTTACTCAGACAAAGAGAATTTTTGATTTGGTTGATTATTCTTTGTCCGAAGAAAACATTCTTATTTTGGACAGAGCAAGATACGCTTTTGACGACGGCGAATTTAACGATGAAGAAGAAATTTTGAAAATCGATAATTTTGCCCGTGAATGGCTCGGCTGGAAAGAAAAAGGAAAGGGCAGAGTTGCTCTTGCACAGCCGTGGGTAATGGAAGACAAAGAAAGCGGTCACAGTGTAACTTTGGAATTTGAAGTTAACAGTGTAATAGACTATAAAGGTGCATACCTTGCAATTGAAAATCCTCAAATTTGCGAAATCAAATTTAACGGCGAAAAGATTTCAAATGAGCCGTGCGGTTATTTCACGGACGAGGCAATTAAAAAGATAAAACTTCCCGAAATCCAAAAAGGCAAGAGCATTATAACTGTTAAAATCCCGATTGCCATGAGAAGAAACCTTGAGTGGGCATACGTTCTCGGAGATTTCGGTGTAGATGTTTTCGGTGTTAAAACTCAGATTAACGAAAAATATGAGAAAATCGGATTCTCGTCTTTGACAGAACAGAGAATGCCTTTCTATTCCGGAAATATCAC
>CABUQL010000110.1 GCA_902493665.1 uncultured Eubacteriales bacterium | reverse complement strand
GAAACAGGCGTGGGTTACAGAATGATTGAAGCTGATTAATTTTTTTCGTAAATCAAAAATCAAAAACGGTTTGGGCAAAATGCCCAAACCGTTTTTTTAAATTATAATTGATTTTGTGCTTCGGTATGCTTTAGGGCTTACCCCCACCTCTTTTTTAAAGACGTATGCAAAGTATGCCTGACTTACAAATCCCGACTCCTCGGCGATTTTGGAAAACGGAAGTCTGCTGTTCATAAGAAGATTTTTTGCACAGTTAATTCTCGCATTTAAAAGATATTTATACGGTGACATACCTGTCATTTCTTTAAAAATACCGTGAAAATAGCTCGGGCTGAATCCTGCCTCGGTTGCTATATCAGAAAGCGTAAGATGCTTTTTTAAATTCTTATTCATATATTCCATAGCACTTCTTATGTTTACATCATACTGCATCTGCCCGCTTGACTTTGTAAAGTTTGCGCAGCAGCTGTATATAAGGCTTATAAGCTCCATTGTTTTTGCATCGGTGTAAAGCTCATATCCTTCAAATTTTGATATCATAGCTCTCGTTATGTCTTCAAAAATTTCAATATATTTATCGGTGTTTCCCGGAAACAGTATTGTCGGAAGATGGTCAAGATACTTTTCTGCAATTTTTTTATCTCTGCATTTAAAGTGGACGCAATAACACTCAAAACGCGAAACACTGTTTCTTATACTGCCGGGTTTTGCAATTAAAATATTGCCGTTTCTGTGCTTATATTCATTCCCGTCAACAATACTTTTTCCCAAATCCGTCACCTTTGTGTAAAGCTCAATTTCATAATGCTTCGTTTTTCTTTTGTCGGTAACGGTTTTGTTTGTGTGCATTTTCGAAATGTAATATCCGAACTGACTGATGTTAAATATACTTTCCATCTTTTTTCCTTTCATAAAAAAACAAAAATTTTCTTAAAAAAGTAAGATTTCTAAAAAAATAAGTAACATTACATATTGAACAAATCAACTTCTATGTTACAATTGTATCATAATAATCTCTGTTTCGCAAGACCCGTCCGGAAAACATACAAGAAAATATCTATATATGGGCAAAAACGAAGATATAATTATTTGTTGATGAATAGAGGAGATAAGAATGAAAGTAACAGACATAAAAACTTTTGTTGTTGACTGTTTCAGAACAAACTGGGTTTTTGTAAAAGTTTACACCGATGAAGGAATTGACGGTGTGGGAGAAGCAACTCTTGAATACAAAGAAAAAGCACTTTTGGGTGCGGTTGAGCACATTAAGGAATACCTTGTCGGAAAAAACCCGCTTGAAATTGAAAAACATTGGCGCAATATTTACCGCGACGCTTACTGGAGAGGCGGACCGGTTCTTATGAGCGCGCTTTCCGCAGTTGAAACCGCACTTTGGGATATTTTGGGAAAAAGCCTTAATGTGCCGGTATATCAGCTTCTCGGCGGAAAGGTAAACGACAAAGTAAGAATTTACGTTAACGGCTGGTTTGCCGGAGCAAAAACGCCCGAAGAATTCGGCGAAAAAGCAAAAATTGCAGTTAAACGCGGCGTTACCGCTATGAAATGGGACCCGTTCGGCAAATCGTTTATGGATATTTCAAACAAAGACCTTACAACTGCTTTAAGATGCGTTGACGAGGTAAGAAAAGCAGTCGGCGATGAAGTTGACCTTTTAATAGAAGGGCACGGAAGATTTAACATTCCGACCGCAGTAAAAATCGCAAAAGAGCTTGAACAGTTTAAGCCGATGTTTTTTGAAGAGCCTGTTCCGCCGGATAATCTTGATGCATTAAAAGAAGTAAAAATGCGTTCAAACATTTCAATCTCGGCAGGCGAAAGACTTTACACAAGATGGGATTACAACGAGATGTTCGACAAAAAAGCGGCAGACTTTATTCAGCCCGATATAAGCCATGCGGGCGGAATTACGGAGCTTAAGAAAATCGCCGCAACGGCAGAATCACGCTACATTGGCTTTGCACCGCACAATCCTTCGGGACCCGTTGCAAATGCCGCAACGCTTAATCTTGCAGCATGCTGTCCAAACTTTACCATACTTGAAATTATGTACAGTGATGTTGATTACAGAAAAGACGTTACCAATGAAAATCTTACATACGAAAACGGTTATATAAAAATCGGCGACAAGCCCGGAATAGGTATTGAAATTAATGAAGAAGAATGTGAAAAACATCCTTATGTTCCCCACACATTAAGACATTACACGGGTGCTCTCACTGATATAAGACCGCCGAAAACAGAATTTTATTTTTAAAACCGATAAATGCAAAAAGGGAATTTAATTATGCAGATATTTAATGTAGAAAATCATGAGCCGAGCCTTCTTCCCGAGGGCAAAAAGTGGAAACTTGTTTGGAATGACGAATTTGACGGCAGCGAACTTGACAAAGATAAATGGGATTTCCGTCTTACAATGATGGGCGAAAGATGGCCCGGCTGGACAGACAAAAAAGGCATTGAGCTTGACGGAAAATCAAATGCCGTTTTTACGCTTTGCGAAGATGACGGAAAGCCCGTCAGCGTACAGCTTCAGACAGGTTACAACTTTATGGACGAACCTTTGGAAGAAACAAAATTCGGCGAAGACCGTCTGCAATGGAGAATCGGAAAACTTCACGAAAATAAATTTACGCACAGATACGGCTATTACGAATGCAGATGCAAGCTGCAAAAAACCGACGGCTGGTGGAGCGCCTTCTGGATTCAGTCGCCCGTTATCGGTTCAACTTTAAATCCTTCAAATTCAGGAACCGAAATTGACATTATGGAATGTTTCCGCCCCGGAGAAATTGCAGGTCACAACGCATTTACCGGCGGTTACGGAAAGGATATGAAAAATGAACACGTCGGCGGCATGAAGGGTCTTGACACGGACGAGTACCATTATTTCGGACTTCTTTGGGACAAGACAGGTTACACATTTTACATAGACGGCAAAGAAGACGGTCGCATCACTAACTACGTTTCCGATGTTGAGCAGTTTATACTCCTTACAACAGAGCCGAAAGGCTACAGATTAAGCAGCGGCGAAAGAAAAGCAAGCAAAGAAGCTTATGCTTCAATCGGCGACAAATTTTATGTTGACCATATAAGAGTTTTTGATGAGGTGACAGATAATGAAAACTAAAACTGCACTTGTTACGGGCGCATGCAAAAACACAGGTGTTGATATAGTTAAAAAATTTCTTTCCGAAAAATACCGTGTTATCTTTACGGGGAGAAATGAAAAGAGCGTTTCGGAGGCGCTTGAGCGCTACAAAAGCGAGTATCCTGTTTGCGATGTTACAGGCATTACAATCAATTCTTTAAATGCCGATGCAAGCGTTGACGAAAAATCGGTTACAGATATGTTTTTAAGATTTGACAAAGAAAATATTTTTGTCGATACTCTCGTTTTAAATGCAGCGGACCAGGGACTTAATATGAAAATATTTGAAAATCCCCTGATTGATTTTATGCGTGTTATAAACACAAATATGTTGTGGAATTTTTGCATATGCCAAGAAGCGGCAAAAAGAATGAAAGAATATGGCGGCGGAAGCATTACTTTTATAAATTCAAACACCGCATACCGTGTTATCCCCGACAGAATTGCTTACAGTGCTTCAAAAAGCGGTCAGCTCGGTATGATGAGAGCGCTTGCATTTGACCTGGGAAAATACAACATAAGAGTTAATGCGGTTCTTCCAGGAATGATTAAAACGGACAGATGGGTTAAAAATCCCGATTTTTATAAAGATGTTCCGTCAAAGTACACACCTTTGGGAGATGTTGCGGTCGGAGAAGATATTGCGGACGCAGTATGGTACTTTGCAAACGGTGCAAGAAATACCACCGGCGCAGAACTTGTGGTAGACGGCGGAAACACAATCCAGCTCTATCCCGTTATTCCAAAGGAGTAAAGTTTTTATACGCTTTTTAAAAAAAACCAGAAAAATCATAGCGCAAAATTGCCGTTTTGCGTGGCAGACGGTGCTTGCCTAAGTATAATAAAATTCAAATTTTCGGGGACGCTTTTTAAAGTGTCCCCTATTAAATTGCAAAAATAAAAATTGTGCAGTTTTTTAACCATTATAAAGCCTCTTTGCAAAACGTTAGTTTTGCCGTAAGCTTTTGCCAAGTTTTTTTAAAAAGCAGTAAAAACAGGTAAAAATCGGTAAAAAGCTGAAAATGACTTTAAAATATATCCTCTACGTCGTCATAATCAAATACATCGCTGATGTCTTTTTCGCCGTCAATAACATCCTCGTCATTTACTTTGTTTTGCTTTTTCGGCTTTTCCAAATCTTTTTTCATTCCGTTTATAACGTCTTCGTTAAGATTGTCAAAAATGTCGGGCGGTGTAAAATCGTAAACATCTTTATATGCTTCATACTCCCCCGTTTTAAGCGGTGCGGTTTGTATAATTCCCGTACAGTCGGTTGCAGAGGCGGCTTTGCACGTATCTATTAGGTCGTCGTCAAAAATAAGCGGTCTTTCGGTTTTTAAATTTTTGTCTTTTTTATTATCTTTCATATACTTTATCTCCTTTTTGTAAGACTGATAAAAGACTTTTGTTTTTATTATTTGCGATGTATTGTTTTATATCCGTCCTGATTTTTCAAATTATTTAAACTACAATTAATTGACACAAACTTTAATTTGATGTAAAATATAATAAACTGTTATTTGTGGCGATAAGTGCGAGGAAACGGAGATTTTATGACAAAGAATTCTTACGATTTTTTATATTTATACGGTTGTGCCGTTTCGGGAAGTATGCCTAAAGAAAACAAGCACAACAAAGAAGATGACTACAATCTTGAAGAGCTTTTTAAAATTGCAAAGCAGCACGAAGTGTGGGCGATTTTTTTCCTTGCCGTAAAAAAGCTTTATAACGAAAAAAGACTTTCTCAAAAATACGCCGGCACTTTTCCTGTACTTAACAAAAGATTTATATCAGAAATCGCATTTAATATGAAAAAAACGGACGGCGCATACAGGCTTTGCGATATTTTGGAAAAAAACGGCATTGAGTGCTGTGTTTTAAAAGGCGACAGTGCTGCCGTTTATTATGATGTTCCGGAATCAAGAATTTCGTCCGACATTGACATTTTAATAAACGAAAAAGACGAAAACAAAGCAATGGAAATTCTGAGCAATTCAGGCTGCGAGGTGCTCAAAAGAGAAAAGAAAGACCATCATTTTCAGGCAATTTATGACGGCAAATACATTAT
>CABUQL010000109.1 GCA_902493665.1 uncultured Eubacteriales bacterium | reverse complement strand
CAATAGAATTTTAATTTGGCATAAAGAGGAGATAAAAAAATGAACAGTGAATTCATGATGGCTTTGGAAGAAATCTGCACTGAAAAGAAAATTAGCAAAGAAGTTCTTTTGGAAACCATTCAGGCTGCATTGATTTCCGCATACAAACGTAATTACAACACAAGCCAGAACAATGTTTTTGTCGATATCGGCAAAGAAACGGGCGAAGTGAGAGTTTATGTGCAGAAAGAAGCCGTAAATGAGGTTGAAGACGATCAGCTTCAGATTTCGGTTGAAGATGCAAAAAAAATCAGGAAAATTTATGAAGAAGGAGATATGGTTGACATCGAAGTTACACCGAAATCCTTCGGAAGAATTGCAGCTCAGACTGCAAAACAGGTTGTTATGCAGCGTATAAGAGAAGCAGAGAGAACAAACATTTATGATGAGTTTTCTCAAAAAGAACATACTGTTGTTGAGGGTGTTATTCAAAGAATAGAAAAAAGAAACATCTATCTTGATGTGGGAAGTACTGAAACATATCTTCCGCCTTCAGAACAGATTCCTACGGAAAAATATGATTTTCATCAGCATTTAAAAGTTTACATCACAGAAGTTAAAAAAACAACAAAAGGACCGCTTATAACGGTTTCAAGATCAAAACCGCAGCTTGTTTCTAAACTTTTTGAAGAAGAAATACCAGAAATTCATGACGGCGTAATTGAAATAATGAGCGTTTCAAGAGAAGCTGGTTCACGTTCTAAAATAGCAGTTAAAACAAACGACGCAAACGTTGACCCGATAGGTTCTTGCATCGGTGCAAAGGGTATGAGAATACAGGCAGTTATAGATGAACTCGGCGGAGAAAAAATCGATATAATAAAATACAGCGATGATCCGTATGAATTTATTAAAGCAAGCCTCAGCCCGGCGGATGTTATATCGCTTGATGTTGACGAAGAAGCAAGACAGGCGCATGTTGTTGTACCTTTCGACCAGCTTTCGCTTGCAATAGGTAAGGAAGGACAAAATGCACGTCTTGCAGCAAGACTTACAAATTACAAAATTGATATAAAAAGTGACAAAGAAATGCAGTAAACCGAGGTGATTTCTACGAATTATCCGCAGAGGACATGTCTTGGATGTATGAAAAAATTTAATAAAGATAAGCTTTTAAGAATCGTAAAATGTCCCGACGGCAGCGTGATGATTGACTATAAAGGCAATACGGACGGAAGAGGCGCATATTTATGTAAAAACTTAAAATGCATTGAAATTGCCGAAAAAAAGAAAAAGCTTAGCCGTGCGTTAAGATGTGAAATTAACGAGGAATTTTTAAAATCAATCGCGGAAGGACTTAAAGATGGAGAAAACATATAAGCTTATCGGACTTTCAAAGCGGGCAGGCAGGCTTGCAAGCGGAGAAAGCAGAGTGAAAAGTGCAATAGTAACCGGCGAAGCGGTGCTTGTTATACTTGCAGACGATATATCGCCGAATACTTTTAAAAACATAACCGACAGCTGCAAATACTACGGTGTTGAGTTTTTAACTCTCGGAAGTATGGAAAAACTGGGGCATTCGGTCGGAAATGAATTTAATGCCGCAGTTGCAATTTTAGATGACGGATTGGCAAATCTTATAAAGAACAGTTTAAAAAATAATGACGGAGGTGTTGCTTAATGGCACAACCCAAACTACACGAAATAGCAAAAGATTTTAACGTTCCCAGCAAAGATATGATTGCAGTTTTTGCTAAATACGGAAAGAATATGAAAAATCATATGGCGAAGCTTGAAGCTGAAGATATAAATCTTATTTTTACGGTTTATTTAAACGAATATGATGACGGAACAACGATAGAAGAGTATTACGCTAAAAAAGCCGAAGAAAAGAAAGAAAAAGAGGCTGCTCTAAAGAAAGAAAGAGCCGCTAAAAAAGAAAAAAGAAAGAAAGAAACTGTTCTTAAGCCGAATGTTTCGCTTGACGATAACACAGACGAAAGCATTAAAATTGTAAAAGAAGATAATACGAAAATTGTTGACACCCGTCAAAATATTGTCGATCTGGAAAAACTCGATACCGAAAAAATCGAAGAACTTGTTGATGTTGAGCTTGATAATGTTGAAAAGAAACAAAAGCTCAAAAAAGGTTCTCAGCATAAAAAGAATGAAAAAGTTATGTCTAATGCAGCTGCTGCAAAAGACAAAAAGCAAAAGCCCAAGGAAGAAATCGAAGTTAAGGAAGTAATGGTTCCCGACGAAATTTCTGTCGGCGAATTTTCCGAAAGACTCGGAGTTGCGGCGGCAACTGTTGTTAAAAAGCTTTTTGAACTCGGCATAATGGCTTCTGTAAGCCAGGTTATAGATTTTGATACGGCATCGCTTGTCGGCGAAGATTTGGGATTTAAAATTGCAAAAGAAGTTATTGTTACAGATGAAGATATTGTATTCAACGATACCGAAGATGCTCCCGAATCGCTTAAACCGCGTCCGCCGGTTGTTGTTGTTATGGGTCACGTTGACCACGGTAAAACTTCACTTCTCGACGCGATAAGAAGCACAAATGTTATTGCAAACGAAGCCGGCGGAATAACGCAGCACATCGGTGCTTACAGAGTAAGGGTTAATGACAGTAAAATTACTTTCCTTGATACACCGGGACACGAAGCTTTTACCGCAATGCGTGCCAGAGGTGCACAGGTTACTGATATTGCAATACTTGTTGTTGCGGCAGACGACGGAATAATGCCTCAGACTGTTGAAGCAATTAACCACGCAAAAGCTGCGGGAGTTACAATTATCGTTGCAATAAATAAAATCGATAAAGACGGCGCAAATATAGATAGAATTATGCAGGAACTTACCGAATACGACTTAGTTCCCGAAGCTTGGGGCGGTGACACAATCTGTGTTCCGATTTCGGCTAAATACAAACAGAATATTGACGAGCTTTTGGAAATGGTAATTCTTGTTGCGGAAATGAAAGAACTTAAGGCAAATCCCGACAGAAAAGCAAAAGGTACGGTTATTGAAGCTCAGCTCGATAAAGGAAGAGGTCCTGTTGCAACTGTTCTTGTTCAGAATGGTACACTCAGAATAGGAGATACTATTGTTGCGGGAACTTCAATAGGAAGAATAAGAGCAATGATTGACGACCGCGGAGCAAATGTTAAAAAAGCCGGTCCGTCGGTTCCGGTTGAGGTTGTCGGATTAAGTGAAGTTCCTACGGGCGGAGACCTTTTCTACGTTGTTACGGACGAGAAAAAGGCAAAAGCGCTTGTTGAAAAAAGAAAACAGAAAATCAAAGACGAAACAATCGGCGCAAGAACTGCCGTTTCGCTTGACGCTTTGTTTGACCAAATTAAAGAAGGTCATGTAAAAGACCTTAACATTATTGTTAAAGCCGATGTTCAGGGTTCTGTCGAAGCCGTAAAACAATCTCTTGAAAAAATCGGAAACGATGAAATCAGAGTTAAATGTATTCACGGAGGTGTCGGCGGAATTACAGAATCTGATGTAATGCTTGCATCGGCATCAAACGCTATTATAGTCGGATTTAACGTAAGACCTGACAGCGGTGCTGTTTCGGCTGCTGAGCGTTCCGACGTTGATATCAGATTATACAGAGTTATTTATCACGCTATTGAAGAAATCGAAGCCGCAATGAAAGGTATGCTTGCGCCTAAGTTTAAAGAAACAGTTCTCGGACACGCTGAGGTTCGTAACACATTTAAAGTTTCGGGTGTCGGTACAATTGCCGGCGGTTATGTTCAGGACGGTAAGATTACAAGAAATTCGCAGACAAGAATTGTCCGTGACGGCGTAATAGTTCACGAAGGTGTCTTGAGCTCCCTTAAGCGTTTTAAAGATGACGTTAAAGAAGTTGCGTCCGGATATGAATGCGGTATCGGTATTGAAAACTTCAATGACATTAAAGAAGGAGATATTATTGAATCCTTCATTATGGAAGAAGTTAAGCAGTAATTAATGTGTGTTATTGTCCGCAATGCACATTTAAGCTCACTTGCGGACGGAAAGGCCGTGACTAAAATGGCAGTTAACAGACTGGAAAGAATAAAAGAAGAAATTAAAAGGGAACTTACCGATGTCATAAGAAATATTAAAGATCCAAGGGTTAAAAGCATTATGGTATCTGTAGTTGCCGTTGATGTTACCAAAGATTTAAAGTATGCAAAAGTGTACGTCAGCGTTATGGGCAGCAGCGAAGAGAAGGCTGAAACCGTAAAGGGATTAAACAGTGCAGGCGGTTTTGTAAGAAGTGAAATTGCAAGACGCCTTAACATCAGAAACACACCGCAGTTTAAATTTGTTCTTGATAATTCGGTTGAATACGGTATCCATATCAATGAACTTATCCACAAAATCAACGAGGGGGATAAATAATGGACTGGAGCTGTATGGAAGAAATCGTGGCAAAATGCAAAGTTGCTGCAGTTATTCCTCATAAAAATCCCGACGGCGATGCGCTTGGCTCATCGTATGCACTTGCGCATTGCTTAAAAAAAGCAGGAAAGAATGTCAGTATTTTATTTTCGGGCGATATGCCTAAAAATTTAAGTTTTTTAATGACAGATGAATTTAAACCCAACCAAAACACCGTTTATGACACTGTTATTATGGTTGATTGCGCCGATGAATTCCGTGTGGACGAAAACGAAAAGAAAATTTTTGAAACCTGCGAAAACACTGTTGTTATCGACCACCACGCAACGAACAAGGGCTTCGGAAAGCTTAATTATATTGACGCATCATCTGCTGCGACGGGCGAAATAATATATGACTGCATAGAAAATATTTCGTGTTTTTCGCTTGATGATACAGCGGCAAAACATCTATATACTGCCATAGTGTGCGATACGGGAAGTTTCAAGTATTCAAACACAACGTCAAAAACCCACTTAATTGCAGCAAAACTTATGGAATATAACATTGACATTGCCGAGATTTCGAGAAAAGCTTTTGAAACAAAAACGATAAATCAGTGCAAATTGTATTCGTATGCGCTTGATAATCTCAAGTTTTTCTGCGGCGGCAAAGTCGGTATGACATATGTTTCATATGAGTATTTGCAGAAAAATAATATGGATTTTGACGAGGCTGATTATCTTGTTTCATTGCCGCGTGATGTTGAAGGCGTTGAAGTCGGCGTGTTTTTAAAGATAAAAAGCGATAATGAAATAAAAGTAAGCTTTCGCTCGAATACTTATATTGATGTTGCAAAACTGGCATCTGATTTTGGCGGCGGAGGACATATCAGAGCTGCCGGAT
>CABUQL010000108.1 GCA_902493665.1 uncultured Eubacteriales bacterium | reverse complement strand
AAGCATTTTGTTCTTGAAATTTTCATTTTAAATCCTCCTTCGACTTTTGTAAAAATATTTTTCTTTTTTTATTAATATTTTAAAGATTTTTTAAAAAGCATTGTTTTTCTCAATTGACAAATACGGCACTGCGTTAAGCTCCATATTGCTTAAATTTCCCGCAAGATATTCATAATATGCGCTGCATGCTATCATTGCGGCGTTATCGGTGCAGAAAATCGGTGAAGGATAAAAAACCTCCATATTGCCTTTTTTAGTCATAATTTCATTTCTGAGCGCCGAGTTTGATGCCACACCGCCCGCAAGAGCAATTTTATTTATATTGCATTTTTTTGCTGCTGCGATAAGATTGTCTGTCAAAACCTCAACAACGCTTTTCTGAAAGCTTGCGGCCACATCTGCCTTATTGTATGTTTCGCCGTTTTGCTCAAGTTTGTGAAGATAATTTATCACCCCTGTTTTTATTCCGCTGAACGAAAAGTCAAATGAATCTTCGCCGAACGAAACTCTCTTAAAGTAAACCGCATCGGGATTCCCTTCCCGTGCAAGCTTATCTATTTTAGGTCCCCCGGGATACCCCAATCCCAGGACTCTTGCCACCTTATCAAATGCCTCACCGGCTGCGTCATCTCTTGTTTGTCCTAAAATTTCAAACTCGGTGTAGTCTTTAACGAGAACTATGTGACTGTGTCCGCCCGATGCCACCAGACACACAAACGGCGGTTTTAAGTCTTTGTGTTCAATGTAGTTTGCCGAGATGTGACCCCTTATGTGATGCACGCCTATAAGCGGTTTTTTAAGCGCATATGCCAAAGCTTTTGCGGTTGAAACTCCCACAAGCAGCGCTCCGACAAGTCCGGGTGCATATGTCACGCCGATTGCGTCGATATCGTCAAATGTAACGTTTGCTTCGCTCAGTGCACTGTCAATTACGGAATTTATGATTTCCAGATGTTTTCTTGATGCAACCTCGGGAACTACGCCTCCGAATTTTTTATGTATCTCAATCTGTGATGAAATAACGTTTGACAAAACTGTCCGTCCGTCTTTTACAACAGATGCCGCCGTTTCATCGCAGGATGATTCGATTCCCAGTATCAATGCCATTTTTATCCTCCTTAGACAGATAAGTTAACACAAGTCATTAAAACAGCATCTTCATTATCTTTATAGTATTTTTTTCTGATTCCGACGGTTTCAAATCCGCATTTTTTATAAAGATTAATTGCCGCCATATTGCTTTTTTTAACTTCAAGATTAATCTTTTTTAAATGCGAAAAATCCGTCTTAACTTTTTCTATAAGTTTTGTTCCTATTTTTTGATTTCTGTAATTTTCATCTACACAAATTCTGTAGATTTCGCCTTCGTCTATACAGATGTTTAGCAAAATATAGCCTGCTGCCGAATTGTTTAATTCGTATATGTAAAGTTTTCATTTTCTGTTTCCGATTTCAGCATTTTTTCAGTCCAAAAATCGGAAAAACACTTTTTTTCAAGGTTTAATATGTCGTAAAAAAATTTATCAGAGTATTTTTTAATCATTTTTTACCTTTTCATATATTGCTTTAAGCAAAATTTCAAGCTCTCCGGCGCATTGTCTGTAAATATCAATATTTGCACCGTACGGGTCTGTAATTTGTCCCGACTCATATCCTGCGTATTCATATATTGTAAAAACCTTATTTTTTGCCTCGGGACAAGCGTTTAGAATAATCATTTTGTGCATTGTTGTCATTGTAATTACAAGGTCGGATTCATTTATCATATCAAGCGTAAGCTGCTTTGAAAAATGGTTTGAAATATCAATGCCCTTTTCCTTCAGCGCCATAACCGCATATTCCGATGCGGGCATAGATTCACCGGCACTCACACCTGCCGACATTACGCTGATATTGCTGTCATTTTCGGCAAGCTTTTTAAATATCCCTTCGCACATTGCGCTTCTGCACGTGTTTCCCGTGCAAACAAAAAGAATTTTCAAGAGATCACCTTCAAACATTTATGATGTTATACCCTGCCGACTTGTAAATTCTGTTTTTTACGGCAACTCCGATGCCTTTTTCATCTTGGAACTGTGCGTAAATAACATCTATTTTTTCTTCGTCAAATATTCTTAAATCTTCATAAAGACCGTTTGCATAATGAGTCATATCATTTCCGGCATCAATAACAAAATCGGCATTTTTAAATTTTGAGCCTTTATATGATAAAACTCCTGTTCTTTCTGTTTTATTATTTAACTTCTCCTGTATATATTTCGCCGTGCTTTCGGCATTTCCTTCAACAACAATTACCTTTGCCTTAGGTGAATAATGCGTGTATTTCATACCGGGGCACTGCGGAGTTTTTACATTTTTTATGTCTTTGTAATCGCTCTTAATTCTGTCGGTAACTTCTTTTATGTCTTCATATGTAACCGCACCGGGACGGAGTATTCTAAACTCATCGCCGCTTACGTCAAGCACCGTTGATTCTATTCCGATTCTGCACTCGCCGCCGTCGATTATATAATCAACTCTGCCGTCCAAATCGCTTACAACGTGACGGAATATTGTGGGGCTCGGGCTTCCCGAAAGATTTGCCGAAGGCGCCGCTACAAAAACTTTGCTTTTTTCAATAAGCTTATGTGCAGTTTCGTTAACGGGACATCTTACCGCAACGGTATTTAATCCGGCAGTAACGGTTTTGTTTATTTCGTCTTTCTTTTCAAATATCATAGTCAAAGGACCGGGCCAGAATTTATCTATCAGCCTTGCCGCATCGTCAGAAACGCTTTTGGCAATTTTGAATATGTCGTTTTTATCGGCAATGTGGATTATAAGCGGATTGTCCGCCGGTCTGCCCTTTGCTTCGTATATTTTTTTTACCGCATTTTCATTTAATGCATCTGCACCCAGTCCGTAAACGGTTTCCGTCGGGAAAACAACCGTTCCGCCCTCACGCAGACACTTTGCGGCGTCGTCAAGATTATCTTTATCAACAATTTTTGTCATTACATTTCACTCATTTTCAGTTTTTCGCTTTGGTCGGCAGTAATAAGTGCGTCGATCATTTCATTTAAATCGCCGTTTAATACCGCTTCAAGCCTATGCAGAGTAAGACCGATTCTATGGTCTGTTACCCTTCCCTGCGGATAATTGTAGGTTCTTATTCTTTCGCTTCTGTCGCCTGTGCCGACCTGGCTTTTTCTTTCGCTTGAAATTCTTTCGTTTTGCTCCGAAATTGCCAAATCATAAACCCTTGAACGAAGAATTTTCATTGCTTTTTCTTTATTTTTAAGCTGGGATTTTTCGTCCTGGCACGAAACAACAACTCCTGTGGGAATATGCGTTATTCTAACTGCCGAGTCGGTTGTGTTAACGCATTGTCCGCCGGGGCCGCCTGCTCTGAATACATCTATTCGCAAATCATTTTGATTGATTTCAACTTCAACATCTTCAACCTCGGGAAGCACCGCAACGGTAACTGTTGACGTATGTATTCTTCCGCCGGATTCTGTTGACGGTATTCTCTGAACTCTGTGAACACCGCTTTCAAATTTAAGCCTGCTGTATGCGCCGGCGCCGTTTATTGCAAATGAAACTTCTTTGTATCCGCCTATGTCCGTTGGGTTGGAACTGAGCATTTCAACCTTCCAGTGCATAGACTCCGCATACATTGAATACATTCTTAAAAGGTCGCCCGCAAAAAGTGCGGCTTCATCTCCGCCGGCTCCGCCTCTTATTTCAACGATAACGTTTTTATCGTCATTTTCATCTTTCGGCAAGAGAAGTATTTTTATTTCCTGTTCTATTTTTTCAATTTTTTCTTTGCTCTCCAAAAGCTCTGCTTCCGCCATTTCTTTTAAATCGGGTTCGCTGCTTTCGGCAAGGATTTCCTTTGCTTCTTCGATATTTTCATTTATAAGTTTATATTCTTTATATTTTTCGACAATCGGAGTGATGTCCGAATGTTCTTTGCAAAGTTTACGGAAAAGATTCTGATCTGCAATAACTTCGGGGTCTGATATTTTCTTTTCCAATTCATCAAATCTTCCTTCAATGAAGGATAGCTTTTCAAACATTTAAGCACCTCTGTATTTATAGATATAATAAGTATAACACACTATTATAAATAATTAAAGTCTTTTTTGAAATTTTAAAGTATATGTAATATTTGCTTAATTTTAGTGTTTTAAGGGCTTTTAAAACACAGAAATTATACAAAAAGCGCAGCCGAGTTTTCGGATACGCTTTTTGTTTTTGTTTTAATTTAATTATTCTTCTGTTGTTTCTTCAGCTGCTGTTTCTTCTGTTGCTGCTTCTTCTGTTGCAGCTTCTTCTTGTACTTCTTCGGAAGCATTTTCTGCTTCTTCAGCTTCGTTTGCTTTTGCAGCCTCTTCCAAAATTGCTCTTATGCTGAGTCCGATTTTGTGGTTTTCAAGGTCAAGCTCAACAACTCTTGCAGTAATGTGCTGACCTACAGTAAGCTCGTCTTCAACTTTTCCTATTCTCTTGTTTGCAACCTGGGAAATATGGATAAGTCCGTCAATGCCAGGATAGATTTCTGCAAACGCGCCGAAAGGTACGATTCTTACAACTTTACAAGGAATATCTTTTCCTACTTCAAGCTCTGCCTTAACCTTTTCCCATGGGTTGTCCTCTGTTTTCTTGTAACCGAGAGAAACTTTGCCTTTTTCCTTGTCAAAGTCTAAAACCGTAACGGTAACAACGTCGCCTTCTTTTACAACTTCAGACGGATGTTTGATTTTCGACCATGAAAGTTCGGAAATATGTACCAAACCGTCAACACCGCCAATATCAACAAAAGCACCGAATTTTGTAAGTGACTTAACTGTACCTGTGTACTGTTTGCCGACTTCAACATTTGCCCAGAATTCTTCTGAAAGTTTCTTTTTAGCTTCTTCCAAAACGCTTCTGATTGAACCGATGATTTTAGTTCTGCCGCGTTTTTTGGTGATTTCTTTAATTTTGAGCGATACTGTTTCGCCTTTCATATTTGAAAGGTCGCTGACTCTTCTGTCGCTTGCAAGCGATGCCGGAACAAATGCACGTCCGCCTTTGCATGCAACAACAAGACCGCCGTTTACAACTTCAACAACTTTGCCTTCGATAACTTCCTGATTTTCGCAAGCTTCTTCCAAGAGTTTTTCGCTCTTTATAGCGTCAATTTTTCTTTTTGACAAAGTTACTTCGCCTTCGATGTCATTAACTCTGACAACGAAAACTTCGATTTCATCTCCGACATTTATTATAGAGCTGATATCAGCATTAGGATCGTCAACAACCT
>CABUQL010000107.1 GCA_902493665.1 uncultured Eubacteriales bacterium | reverse complement strand
CGTTTCATGGGGATTTTTTCGGCAATAACGCCGATGTTTTCTTTTGTGTCAAACGCTCTTTCGTGATTAAAAAGAACCTGCGACAAAAGATACGGGAATTTGTAAAGTGCGTGAGTCCCGAAAACAAGGTCAACGTGCTTGTACTTTTTTCGTATCTGCTCGCTGATGTGTTCCTGCTGCATCATGCATCCGCAGACGCCGATTACAAGCTCGGGTTTCCGTCTTTTAAGACCTTTTAATGCGCCGATGTTTCCGAAAACCTTAAGCTCGGCATTTTCTCTTACCGCACACGTATTGTAAATTATAACGTCGGCTTTTTCTTTATCGTCGCATTTTTCGTATCCCATATCGCAGAGCATACCCAAAATGCGCTCGCTGTCGTTGACGTTCTGCGCACAGCCGTATGTTTCAACAAAAGCATATTTTTTGCCCGGAAACGTTTCTTTTATTTTATTTGTATATTCCTTCTGTTTTAAAATTTCTTCTTCGGAAATAACAATGTTTTCTCTTTTTGACATTACGTCTTTTACCTTTCGCAACATAATAATTATATTCGTTATTATACCATAACAACGAAGGCGGATATTTGTCGCCGAAGTATTATGATACAATGTTCTCCAAAACATAGAAATCTTTGATTTCGCTATGTTTTGTTAGGTTATTATACCATATTTTTTTCACAATGTAAACCGAAAACAGAATTATTTTTACCGCGTTAAAACAAATCCGTTTTACATGGCGGCATTGTGCACGGCTTTGTCCGCACGGGTATTTGAAGTACGTGGAACATTGCGCCTTAAATTTTTTATCATCAAAGAAAAAACCACAAATTTAAAAATAAAACCACAAAATGCTTTTTGATTTGTTGACATCAACTTATGTAAGGGGTATAATTTTTTTAAGAAAACGCACAAGGGCGAAAAAATCTCTTATCATTCCTTACCCTGCCTGATAAGAGGTATATAATTAAATACTTTTGCCGATACAGGGCGGCGGAATGGAGATAACGTGAAAGTACCTTTCCCGTTAGCCTCCGGCGGAATAAAGCTGCCCGTGCGAAATTTTTGCCTGACGGCAAAACGCACAAGGGCGAAAAAATCTCTTATCATTCCTTACCCTGCCTGATAAGAGGTATATAATTAAATACTTTTGCCGATACAGGGCGGCGGAATGGAGATAACGTGAAAGTACCTTTCCCGTTAGCCTCCGGCGGAATAAAGCTGCCCGTGCGAAATTTTTGCCTGACGGCAAAACGCACAAGGGCGAAAAAATCTCTTATCATTCCTTGCCCTGCCTGATAAGAGATATATAATTAAATACTTTTGCCGATGCAGGGCGGCGGAATGGAGATTTTTATGAACTTTATTCAGTTATCAAAATATCTTGATACTTTTCATAAGGTATACGATATTCCGGGATGCGACTGTTGTATTTATGAAAATCACAACAATGTTTTCAGACGCAAATACGGTTTTTCGGACGCAAAAAAGACAACGTTTAAGGATTTGTACTTTATGCATTCGGCTGCAAAGCTTGTATGCTGCACCGCTATTTTAAGATTATCCGAAGAAGGCAAAATTTCGCTGTCTGACAAAGTAAACAAATATTTATCTGATTTTAGCGATGATATGACAATTGAAGAATTTCTTAAGGAATATTCAAAAACATATGATTTTGAGCAGCATAAATGCAATCACAAAAACTTAAGCAGAATTACTGAAGCGATTACGGGAATTTCACTTGACGAGTACCTTGAAAAAAACATTTTCGTTCCGCTTCATATGAAAAACACATCATTTGACTTGAACGATGCAAACCGAAAGCGTATCGGAGCACAATATGTTCTGACGGATAAGGGTGAACGTATAAAATCCGCTAAAAGCCTTGATGAGCTTATGTCCAAAAATGAGGGATGCCTTATAACGAGCGTCGGCGACTATGCACGTTTTGCGGAAACACTTTGCAATTACGGAGTTTCAAAGCATAATTTCCGCCTTTTGTCGAAGGAAAATGTGAAAAACCTTATTAATAATGTGATTTATAACGAAACGACCGAGGAAAATTGTTTTGTTTGTATAGGGTATAACGGAAGTTTTGTTTCGATTGACCTTGATAACCGAATAACAATAATATATGCCCAGCATGTTAAAAACTGCGGTACACTTCAAATGGAGATATACCCGAAGATGCGCGAGATAGCGTATGAGTGCGTGGGCGTGCATAAATGGTCAAAGGGATTTAACGTATTTCCGTAAAATAAAAAACCTGCAAGACTTATCTTGCAGGCTTTTTCCGTTGGTGTGAGTGACTGATTTTTATGCATATAAAAATCGGAATGGAGCAAAGCCCATTCCGACGTGGTGCGGCTGAAAGGACTTGAACCTTCACGTCATTGACACCAGATCCTAAGTCTGGCGCGTCTGCCAATTCCGCCACAGCCGCATATTAAATTTTGCACCAAAGGTTTAATGCTTTAGCGCCTAATCATTTTAACACACAACGCAAGAAGTGTCAACATAAATTTTTACATTATACGAAGTTTTTATTAACTTAAAAAAGAAAAAATATTAATTTTTGCACTTGTTTTATAAAAACAAAGAATTCTTTAATATAACAAAAAATCGGACTGTGGGGGAATCCATGCAGTCCGAAATTTATTTTTAAAAACGATATTGTATTTAGTTCTTTAATAATTATCCGATTGTGTAATTATTAAGATCAAACTCACAGTTTAACATAGACGGTTTTCCGTGCATATCACTATATGGGGCAATTCCTATAACAATTGTGTTTACACCTGTTTTCTTGACCACGCTTTGGTTGTAATGTGTGGAATTTCCATATATTCTTGCGTATCCGCCCGTCTTTTTAACGGCAACGTATGCAATGTTGTTATACTCGTCTGTTTCCTTTAAAAGCTTAACCGTAAGAACGTAAAAATCTTCAAGTTCAAGATTTCCCGTTGTTTCGTAAGTGACTTTGTCGTCAAGCATTTTCAGCACTTCTTCGGCTTTCGGGGGAGTGCCTCTTAATGCATCTGTTTTTTGTTTTAAAGCATCGGGGTTTGTGATATATAAAACCGCGTAAGGTTCCATTTGATTCTTTTTGGGGTTTTGCTTAACGTATGTAAACCCGATTTCTGTTTTTTCGTTTCCGTCATCATAATAAAGCTTTGATATAGCAGGGTTTGCCTTAAAATCATCGGTAAGTGTGATGTTTCCAAAGCGTGACTGATATGTGCTCATTCTGTCAAATGTCGCACTTAACACATTGTTGGTTTGATGATATACAAGATTCGGAGAATAGTCAAGTGTTGAAAAACGCAAGTAATCGCCGATAAAATCAAGCGAGATTATTTTTTCTTCGGCATTCCAGGTTGCCGTAAAACGATATTTTGAATATCCGAATTCTTTGTTTGCTCCGCCTATTTGACCGAGATCTTCAATTGCAACGGCAGTTTTTCCTCCGATATTCATACCTTTTATTTCATATCCGTTTACAAAAACCTTAATATCGGTTTCGTAAACATCGCCTAAAATCTGTCCGACTTTGCCGCGCTTTATTTCGTTGTAACTTTCGCCCCAAAATCCCTGTGACGAATCCATATATACATCGAGTCTGCGAAGCGAGTCGTCATATTCGGCATCTACGGCATATGTTAAAGGACTTAACTTGTCGCAAAGCTCTTCAATAACAATTGCCGTTTTTCCGCCTATATTGTAAGACGGCGCATTAAGTCCGTCAATTTTTGCAAGAATATCGGTGGAATACACCTTGCCGATAACATCGCCGTTTGACGCATAAGCGCATATTGAAGCGAGTAAAACGGTAAAAAATGCCATACAGGAAATTGTTAAAATTTTAAGCTTCTTCATATTTTGCCCCTCCGGTATTATGTATTTGCAATTATATGATATCAGACAAAAATGCTTGCTTCAACTTTAAAAATGCAACGGTAATATTTTCTTAATATGTTTGAAATAAATCACATTATTTAAAAAGTGTGTTAACTAATTCATATGCAAAAAGATTATGCATTTCTCTTATCGGGTGATTAATTAAGTTTGCAAGAAGCTGAGTTGTATCAACGCCCGCTTTATACATTTCCTGCCATTTTGCATAGCAGTCCGCAACAAGAATATTATGGCTTTTTGCAAGGTCTTTTGCAGATGAAATATGCAAATCCATTTTCCCGTTTGTCTGAAAATCTGCGGTTTTTGCTGCGTATTCTTTAAGCGTTTCCTCGCATTGCGGCGCAACGTAAGTGTTTAGCATATTCGGTGTCATAAAAATCGCTTCAATGCCGCGCTCTTTAAAATTTTTAAAAATTTCGTCAAGCGGATTTAAGTAGTTTTCCAAAGATCCGTTTACGTCATTAAGACCGAAACACACAACGGTAAGGTCGGGATTTTTACTGAGAACATCTCTGTCCATACGTGCAAGTCCCATTTTTGCATTGTCGCCGCCGATACCGGCATTTATGATATTTACCGGAACTGTGGGAAACAAAACACTGAGCATCTTTTTAAAACGGTTGTGATAAACCGCTTCAAAATCAAAAGCGCTGTGCATTTTTTTGCTTCCCGATTCAAAAGCTCCGTTTGTTACACTGTCTCCCAAAAAAGCAACGGTTACCGCTCCGCTTTTAAAATCTTTGTTTAGTCTTTCTGCGATTTTCATACTCACACTTCCTCAAATTTATATGATTTTTTAATTCTGAGTGCCAAAAATGCCGCAAGAACGGTGCAGATTGCATCGAACGGTATAAACACGAGAGAGCAGTTTAAAACAACAAACCAAAGCGATACATTTGCGCCCATGTAAAGATTTTTAATAAGATAAAAATAAACCGTTCCTGTAAAATAAACTATAACAAGGCTTGTAAGACCTGCAATTACATAGTTTAAAAAGCTCTGTTTTTTTTCGGCGATTTTTCCGCACGCATATGCACCTATAATAAATCCTAATATGTATCCGAATGTCGGCTGCAAAACATAGCTTATTCCTCCGCCTGACGTAAAAACGGGAATTCCCAAAAGTCCCAAAAGAACATAAACGCCGACCGAAACCGCACTTTTTTTTGCGCCTAAAATAAGACCTGCGAGCGCAACAAAAAATGTCTGCATTGAAAATACAACGGGAAACGGCGGAATAACTACTTTTAAAAATGCTCCTATTGCCGTAAGTGCGGCAAAAACCGCGCAAAAAACGATATCTTTTGTTTTCATTGTCTTCATTGTTTTCTCCTTTTTGAGGCACAAAAGAGTCATAAATTATATTGGCTTTTGGCTCTTTTGTGCCGTCTTAGCG